>JBLHHE010000020.1:0-11953 GCA_047616465.1 Alphaproteobacteria bacterium | reverse complement strand
AGCGTCTGATGAATGTGTGCAATTCGTGCCGCTATTGCGAGGGCCTGTGCGCGGTCTTCCCGGCGATGGAAATGCGCCGCGCCTTTCCCGACGGCGATCTGAATTATCTCGCCAATCTCTGCCACGGCTGCGGCGCTTGCTATGCGGATTGTCAGTTTGCGCCGCCGCACGAATTCGCCGTGAATGTGCCCCAAAATCTGGCCATTGTGCGGGCCCAATCCTACCAAGCCTATGCGTGGCCCCGCGCGCTGGCGCCGCTGTTTGCGCGAAACGGTCTGGCGATCGCCCTGATCGCCGCCTTTAGCATTGCGATTTTCATTGCCGGTTTCGTCGGCTGGCACGATGGCGCCGCGCTATGGGGCATCCATACCGGACCCGGCGCCTTCTATCGGTTGATGCCCCACAACGCCATGACCGCCCTGTTCGGCGCCGCCTTCGCCTACGCCGTCGTGGCCGCCGCCCTGAGCGTGCGCAACTTCTGGCGCGATATCGAGTCGCCTGCCGCTGCCGCCATCGAACCGCGCAGCATGCGGCAGGCGATGAAAGACGCTTCCACCCTGCGCTATCTCGATGGCGGCGGTGTCGGCTGTTACGGAGAAGATGAAAAGCCCAGCGACAACCGGCGGCTCTATCACCATTTCACGTTCTACGGATTTCTGCTGTGTTTCGCCGCCACATCGGTGGCGACCCTGTATCACTATCTGCTTGGCCTCGAGGCGCCCTATGCCTGGTACGATCTGCCAGTGATGCTGGGCACGGTCGGCGGTCTCGGTCTTGTGATCGGCCCGGCGGGACTTCTGCGGGCCAAGCTGGCCCGCGACCCAGAACTGGAAGACAAGGCGCGCTTCGGCATGGACGTGGCTTTTCTGGCGATGCTGTTTCTCACCAGCCTGACCGGCCTGCTACTGTTGGCGCTGCGCGCCTCGCCGGCGATGGGCCTGCTGCTGGCGATCCATCTGGGCGTGGTGTTCGCCCTGTTCATCACTATGCCCTACGGCAAGTTCATGCACGGGCTCTACCGGTTCGCGGCGCTGGTGCGCTGCGCCCAGGAGCGGCAGACACATTAGCCCGCGCGGAGAAGACCAATGAAGCTTTACATGACCGAAATGTCGGGGAACTCGTTCAAGATCCGCGTGCTGGCGGCGATGCTGGGCGTAGCGTACGAGAATATCCGCATCGATTGGGAAAACGGCGAGCATAAATCGCCCGCCTTTCTCGAACTCAACCCGCGCGGCCAGGTGCCGGTGATGGAGATCGAGGGCAAGGTTTTTTGGGATTCGACCGCGCACCTCGTCTATATCGCGCGGAAATTCGGCGGTGAAACCTGGTTGCCCGCCGACCCGCTGCAGATGGCCGAGATCATGCAATGGATGTCGTTCGCCCAAAACGAAGTGCTGTTTGGCTTGCAATGGGCGCGCGGGGTGACCGTCTATAACCGCCGGCCGGAAAGCTTCGAGGGCTATCTGCAGGACGGCAAGACGGCGCTGGCGGTGTTGGAGGCGCAACTGTCGGAGACCGGCGACTGGCTGGCGCTGGGCCGCGCCACGCTGGCCGATATCGCCTGCTACCCGTACGTGAAGCGTGCGCCCGAAGGCGATTTACCGCTCAGCCCCTATCCCCAAGTCGAGGCCTGGCTGGCGCGCTGCGAGGCGCTGCCCGGTTGGATAGAGATGGATCCGTAAGACCGACTTTCTGCGATCAGCCGCCACCCCTATACTCCCCACCAAAGGGGAGGATGCGATAATGGCTGACGATGTGTTGACGATTGAGGAACCGGCGCCGGGGGTTGCGGTGGTGACGCTGAACCGGCCGGACAAGCGCAACGCGCTTTCCATTGCGCTCAAACGGGCGCTAACCGAGACCGCGCGCACCCTGGCCGAGCGCACCGACATCGGCGCGGTGGTGCTCACCGGCGCCGGCGGCGTGTTCACCGCCGGTAACGATATTTCCGAGGGCAATTCGTTCGCCCAGGAGCTGCCCTTGGCCGAGGCCCGCCGCCACATTCGCCTGGGCTTGGAAATGTGCAAGGCCTGGGAGGCCATGCCGCAGCTTTCGATCGCCGCCATTGAGGGGTTTTGCGTCGGCGGCGGTATATCGCTCGCCGTCGCCTGCGACTTTCGCGTTCTGCAACGCGATGCCTGGCTGCGGGCGCCCGAGGTCGAGCTGGGCATTACCTATTCCTGGGGCACCCTGCCGCGGCTGGTGCGCCTGGTCGGTCCCCAACGGGCCAAGCTGATTGCCGCTTTGGCCCGCAAGGTCGACGCCGAAACGGCGCTATCCTGGGGCCTGTGCGAGGCGGTGGCCGACGATGTGCAGGCGGCGGCGCTGGACATGGCCGGCGAGATCGCCAGCAAACCAAGGGTGGCCCAGCAGATGATTAAGGAATCGATCAATCGGCTGACCCCCGGCCTCGATACCGGCACGCTGGAGCAGGACCAGGTTTTGCTCAATATGCGCGACCCGGACACGCGCGCCCTGCAAGCAGCGGTGCTCGAAAGGTTGGCCCAGAAATGACCGTCCACGGATCGATCCGAAACCTCGCAGACTTCAAGCGGTACAGCCCGCCCGGCCACACCGGGACCAGCAATCTGCGTTTGGTGGAAAAAGATTTCTGCGGCGCCTTCGAGATGGTGCACGGCACCATCGATCCAGGCTGCGGCGCCGAACGGCACCGCCACGAGACCGAGGCCCAAGTCTGCTACGTGCTCGACGGCGAGATGGAAGTCACGTTCGACGACGATCCGCCCGTACGCTGCGGCGCCGGCGCCGTGGTGGAAATCCCGCCCCGGGTCGATCATCTCATTGTCAATTGCGGCGACACGCCGCTGCGGCTGCTGGTGATCTACAGCCCGCCGTTGCCGCTGCGCGGCGATACGCTGCTCGACGGTTAGGACGCCAGCATCGGCAGATGATGGGTCGTCCGGGTCTGGGTCTCGGCGATCACGCGGCCGCGTTTGATGACGTAGTTGCGGTCGGCATTGCGGATGATCGCCTCGGCGGCGGTCTGGGCATCGAGGATCACCAGATCGCCGACACAGCCCGGGCTGGTGCCGTAATCGGATAGTCCCATCACGCGCGCGCCGTTGATCGTTGGCATGGCGAACACCGCCTCGATCTCGTCGGGCTGGCTCATATGGGCGGCATGGGCGATGAGCAGCGCCAATTCCAGCGGATCGTCGCGGCCGAAGGGATAGAACATGTCGCGCAGATTGTCCTGGCCGAACGAGACGTTAACCCCGCGCGAGAGCAGTTCCTTGACCCGGGTAATGCCGCGGCGTTTGGGGTGATCGTCGTCGCGGCCCTGCAGCATAAGGTTTGTTGCCGGGTTGGTGATGATGTTGAGACCGGCCTCGGCGACCAGATCCATGATCCTGTCGGCATAATCTTGGGTATAGGCCGCAAGCGCGCAGGTGTGGCCGGCGGTGACTCGCCCCTGCCAGCCATTCGCAAGGGTCGCTTCGCATAGCATTTCCAGGGTGCGGGCGTCGGGGTCGTCGGTCTCGTCGATATGCATATCGACATCTACATTGTGGGCCCGGGCGATCTCGAAGACGATACCAATATGTTCGGCGCTTTCCGCCGGACCGGCCTCGTTGAACGGCATGCCGCCGATCACATCGGCGCCGCGCGACACCGCGCGCTCCAAGAATTCAGCCGTCCCGGGATCTTTCAGAATGCCCAATTGGGGAAAGGCAACGATCTGTATATCGATCACCTCGGCGAACTGCGCGCGCACCTTAATCAGCGCCTCTAAAGGTGTCAGTCCGCAGCTGCTGTCGACATCGATATGGGTGCGCAGACGGGTGACGCCATTGGTGATCGCCGATGTGACGATACGCCCGGCGCGCTGGGCGATCTCGTCGACTGTGTAGTTGGCTTTGCGCGCGCCGAGAATATTGATCGCTTCGCGCAACGACCCGCTATGGTTCACCGGAACGCTGTCGGCGAGTAATACCTTATCAAGATGGATATGGGGTTCGACGAAGCCTGGAATACACAGCCGGCCGGCGGCGTCGATCTCTTGGGTAGCCGCGGCAAAGGCCGGGCCGGTCGCGACAAAGCGGCCCTCGGCGATCGCCAAATCTTGCGGCGCATCGGCGCCCCACACCAGGGCGTTGCGGATAATCAGATCGACGGCCGGTCTTGGGGGTGCGCTCAATGCCCATAGCCTCCGGGTTTTATAGGGCGGTGCTCGGCCGCGCGGACACGGCCTCAAACCAACGGTGGGCGTTGTTGGCGCCATCGGGAAGTTCAAACTTTAGCCGGCTGGCGAAACCGACGGCGCAGAACGCGGTGATGTCGGCGATGGAAAAACTCTCGCCGGCAACGTAGTCGCGACCTTCGAGAATTGTGTCGAGGGTGGTGAAAAAGTGCCCCACCCGTTGCCGTCCCCGTTGGGCCAGTTCGGGAATTTGCGGGTAATTGTCGGGGCCGGTCAGGGCGCGGTCTTTGAGGCCGGTCGCCGAGTTACGCAGAGCCTCGCCGACGGCCAGAAATCCGTCGATCTCCATACGCCATGCCAGATCGGCGACGAGCCCCTTTTCCTCGGGAGAGCGGCCCATCAGGGGCGGCTCGGGATAGGCTTCTTCAAGATAGCGGCAGCACCCCGCGGTGCTAAACATGCGGGTGCCGTCATCGGCCTCGAGGACCGGCACGGTGCAATAGGGGTTGATGGCGCGAAAGGCATCGCCCAGTTGTTCGGCCTCGCGCAGATTGACCTCGACGGTCTCGATTTTGTCCGTCAGGCCCTTCTCGGCGATAAACATCCGCACCTGCCGTGGGCTCGGCGCTGTTGCGCAATCATAAAATTTCATGGCTCGGTCTTTCCCTGGTGTAGGCGCACATCGACGTTTGCCCATTTGTGCCGTTAAACTACCGAACCGGCAACGGTTAGGGAACATGGTGATGACGAGCGAGAAGCCTGAGATAACCGGCGCGTCCAGACCCGGCGTGGTGAACGAGGTGATCGCGCAATCCGCCGATATGCGGTTTGCGCTGTATTCGATCGACCCCGGAGCGCAGATCCCGTGGCACTTCCATAGCGAGGTTTCCGACTGGTATATCTGCCGCGAGGGGGTCTTCGCGGTGGAAACCCGCTCGCCCGACCACACGGCCACGCTTGCGGTCGGCGAGATGTTTCAGGTGCCCGTGCGCCGGGTGCACCGCGTGATTAATAAGGGCGATGGCACCTGCCGTTTTGCGCTGGTACAAGGTCTCGGCGCCTACGATTTCAACCCGGTGGAAGGTTAACATTCCGCCGAATAGACAAACAAAAAGGGAGAGAGAACGATGCCTGATGATGCAGCACAAGCGACCAAGACCGCGGGCGCCTATAAGGCCGGCGGCGGCGACTATTTTTTCGATGTGGCTAACCTGACGGGCCTGATGGCCGGCCCGAACTATGCGCCGACCTTTGGTCCGGTGGTCGAAGGCGAGCTTACCCAAGTGGGTATCATGACAATCCCGGCGGGCCAGTCGTCCGACCCCCATACCCACCCCAACGAGCAGTGGATTTACCTGCTGCAGGGCCGTTTGCACGCGGTGGTCGATGGTCAGGAGCGCGAGGTCGTGCCCGGCGAGCTGATGTATATCCCGGCGAATATCGTCCACAATGTGGACGTGTTACCCGGCGACGACGCGCATTTTTTCACCTGTAAGGATCTGCGCCACGGCATCGCCGGCACGCCCGTAGGGCCTGAGCGGCAGTAGCGTATAGAGGGATCGCAAGATGGTAGAAACTGTCGCCGTGATCGGCGCCGGCACGATCGGCGCGTCGTGGACGAGCTATTTTTTAGCCCAGGGCTGCGACGTTCGAGTGTGGGATCCGGCCGCCGGGTTCAGCGAGCGCACAGCCGCGTTTGTCGCGCGGGTTTGGCCGATCCTGGAGCAGCTTGGTTTCTCCGCCGAGGCGTCGCCCGACCGGGCGGTTTATTGCGAGACACTGGCCGAGGCTCTTTCCGGCGCCACGTTCGTGCAGGAAAGCGGGCCTGAGGACGCGGCGGTGAAAACCGAGCTGATTGCCGAAATCGATAAGCATTTGCCGCCCGAAGTGGTGATCTCCTCGAGTTCGACCGCATTGCCGACCAGCGAATTCCAGGGCGGTGCGGCGCATCCAGAGCGCGTCGTTTTGGGCCATCCGTTCAATCCGCCCCATCTGATGCCCTTGGTCGAAGTTGGCGGCGGCAAGAAGACGGACGTTTGGGCGGTGGACCGGGCGATGGCGTTCTATGAGGGGGTTGGCAAATCCCCGGTACGGTTGCGCGCCGAAATTCCCGGCCATCTGGCGAACCGTCTGCAGGCGGCAGTGTATCGCGAGGCCGTTCATCTGGTCGCCGAGGGCTATGCCACGGTCGCCGACATAGATAAGGCGATGGCTGGCGGGCCCGGGTTGCGCTGGGCCTTCATGGGCCCGCACATGACCTATCATTTGGGCGGTGGCGCCGGCGGTATCGCCCATTATTTCGACATTTTGGGCGCCAGCCAGGAGCGCCGTTGGGCCGCCCTTGGCGAGCCCGAGCTGACCGACGAGGTGAAGCAGAAAATCATCGCCGGGGTGGCAGAAGAAGCGGCAGGCCGAACGATCGATGAACTGGCCGCCGCACGAGACGAGACATTGCTTAATCTGTTGAAGGCGCTGGGAAAAAGCCCAAGCTAGGCGGTTGTCGCACGACGCTGCTATAAAAAATCAAAAAAGGGGACCGCCGTGACGGACACCGAGACCAACAAGCCACTCTTATTCACGCCGATCACCATAGGCGGCGTGACCTTGAAGAACCGGGTTGTTATTTCGCCCATGTGCCAGTACTCGGCCCATGACGGCCTGGCCAACGATTGGCACAATGTCCATCTCGGTCAGTACGCCTTGGGGGGCACCGGGTTGGTGTTTTGCGAGGCCGCGGCGGTCGAAAAGCGCGGGCGTATCACCCACGGCGATCTCGGAATTTGGTCGGCCGATCACGCTGCGGCGCTCAAACCCATCACCTCGTTTATCAGCGCCCACGGCTCCGTGCCGGGTATGCAAATTGCCCATGCCGGGCGCAAAGCCAGCATGCAGCGCCCCTGGCTGGGCCACGGCCCGTTGGACGAAAGCGACCGGGCGCGCGGCGAGACCGCCTGGGATATCGTCGCCCCGAGCTCCGAGCCGGTAAGCGAGGAGGGGCTGATGCCCCACGAGCTGAGCATCGAGGATATTCAGGGGGTCCAGCAAGCCTTCGCCGATGCCGCCGGCTATACGGATGCGGCAGGGTTTGAGGTTTTGGAAATTCATTCCGCCCATGGCTATCTGTCCCACACTTTCCTGTCGCCGCTCTCGAACCACCGCAATGATGCCTATGGCGGAGATCTTGCGGGGCGCATGCGGTTTACATTGGAGACGGTGGAAAAAGTGCGCGCCGTGTGGCCCGACCATAAGCCCCTGTTCGTGCGCATTTCGTCGATCGATGGCGCCGAGGGGGGCTGGGAGTTGGAAGATTCCATTGTCCTCACCGGCGAGATGAAACGTCGGGGCGTCGATGTCATCGATTGTTCGTCGGGCGGTATCGCCGGCATGGCGACGACAAGCCGCGAACCGCTGCCTCTGGGCTTTCGTCTGCCATTCTCCGAGCGGATCCGCCGCGACAACGATATCGCGACCATGACCCATGGGCTGATCGTGTATGCCAAACAGGCCGAGGAAATTTTGCAATCCGGTCAGGCCGATTTGATCGGTATCGCCCGCGAAGCGCTCTACAACCCCTATTGGGCGCGCCATGCGGCCCATGAATTGGGCGCCGACCCGGACTTTACCGATTGGCCGGACCAATATGGCTGGTGGCTGACGCGCCGCGAGGCCCAATTGAAAAGCATCGGTGAGCGCTGACAGAGCGGCGCCAGCTTTAAGATTAGCGCACCCCACCCAAACCAAGAAGAGACAGCCAATGGCTCCGCCGATCCGTTTCTATTTCGATTTTGTCTCCGCCTATTCCTATGTCGCCATGAACCGGATCGACATGGTGGCCGCCCGCTATGGCCGCGAGGTCGACTGGAACGTCGTGGTGCTGCCGGCGATAATGGCCCACCACAACGCCATATCGCCGCGCGATCAGCCGGCGAAGTTCGCCCATAACCAGAAAGACTTTCCCCGGTTATGCGCCATGAACGGGTTGCCGGTAAATTTTCCGCCCGAAGTGCCGCCCTATGGCGCCAGCCTGCATCGGCTGGTTTTCTTACGGCTCAAGCGCAAGGATGTAGCGCTGGCCAAGCGCTTCGCCCTGGCCGTCGATAACCGTTATTTCGGTCTTGGCAAAGAGGTGCGCACCGCCCGGCAACTGGCCTCGGCCTGCAAGGTATACGGCGTCGATATCGGCATCGACGAAATCAAGGCCGCCGAGGGCGACCGGCGCGCCAAGAAAGCGCTCGCCGACGGCTTCGACCAAGCCATCGCCGATGGCATGTTCGGCGCGCCCTACATGGTCTGCGACGGCGAGACGTATTGGGGCGCCGACCGGCTCGATCATCTGGAATACAGCCTCAAACGGAAAATTAAGGTGCCCAAGGGTTACGAGCCTTTCAACCTGCTCAGCAATTTCACCGAGCGAAACGGCCCGATGTTTCGCCGTATCCGGGGGGGCGAGATCACCTTTGCCTTTCGGGCCGATGCGCGCCATCTCAACCCGCGCGAGGTGGTCCATGGCGGCTGGCTTACCAGTTTCGTCGATGTGTCGATGGGGCAATCGGGCCGGTTCTACATGGGTAGGACGGGACTAAGCCCGACGATCCATTTGGAGACCGACTTCATTGCCCCGATCAAGCCGGCTCAGTGGGTCGAGTGCAAGGCCCGGCTGTTGAGCGCGACGCGTTCGATGACCTTCATGGAAGGGGTGGTCACCGCCGATGGAGTGACGGTGGCGCGCTGCTCGGGAATTTTCAAGATATTCCGCGATTCCCGCGGATCGGTTACGTCTTAACCGTCGGACAGTTCGCGCCAGATACGATCGAAATCGGCATGGGTATCGCTGAAGGCTTCGACCAGTTTGGGGTCGAAATGGCCGGCCGAATCAATGCGGGCGTCGCCGCTGATGATGATGCTGCGCGCCGTCTCGTGATCGAACGCCGGTTTATACGAGCGGGCGGTTCGCAGCGCATCGTAGATGTCGGCTATTTGGGTGATCCGCGCTGATAGGGGAATGTCTTCGCCGCCGAGTGCGTTGGGATATCCGGTGCCGTCCCACTTCTCATGGTGGTTAAGGGCGATTTCCGCCGCCATGGCCAATTGGGGCGACTGGCTGAGGATGCGGTGACCATAGATCGTATGGTTGTCCATTTCCTGCCGCTCGACCTCCGACAGCGGCCCTGCTTTGCCGAGCACGACAGGATCGACGCTTATTTTGCCGAGATCATGCAATTGCGCCGAGTAATGAATTTCCTCGCAGAAGGCCTGCTCCATGCCCACGGTCTGCGCGAGAAAGTAGCTATATTCGTTAACCCGGCGCGTATGATTTCCCGTGTCTGCGTCATATATCTGGGCGGCGCGGGCGAGAAAATATATTGTATTCTCGAGTTCCTGCTGGCTGTCTGGAGTGCTGACTGCGGAGGCTTGGGGGGCGACGGCCGGTGTTGTGGCTTCGCTGTCCGCTTCGATCAAATCATAGGCCCGCTGCACGGCCGCCACATCGCGTCCGTCCATCACCAGACCAGGATGATGGTCGATATATTCCGACAGGGTGAACGGTTCGTGCATTTAAATTCCGTGGGACCGGGGATTAGAGGTTCGTTTTGTTGAATTCTTTGTACGCGATCAGGCTTAAAGAGCCGTGTAGACGGTGAGGTCTTATTGTATGTAGATCGGGCTTTTATCCGGCTGAAACAGGTTAAGATCACCCGCCCAAACCCCTTATCTGACGCTATTTCCCGAAGAGCCCATGACAGAACCGGCGAACAATTCTCTGAACGGCGCCCGGCGCGCCCGTTTGACCCTGATTGCGGCGATGGCGCCGTTTTTGGGGCTGGCGTTCATGTTGAGCCAGTTTCTCCGGTCGGCACCGGCGGTTATCGCGCCGGATTTACGCAGTGAGTTGGATTTATCCGCAGCCGAACTCAGCAGCCTGCCGGCAGCCTTGTTTCTCGGCTCGGCGTTGATGCAGTTGCCGGTTGGCGTTCTGCTCGACCGGTTTGGTCCGCGGCGCACGATTTCAGGCTTCCTGCTGATATCGGCGGCCGGCACGTTGGGCATTTCAGCGGCGCAAAGCACTTTGGGTTTGGCCGCCGCCTTGTTTGTTGCCGGCTGCGGTATCGCACCGGTCTATATGGGCCTCATCGTCATGTTATCGCGCTGGGTGCCGCGCGACCGCCTGGCGACAGCAAGCTCGATCGCCGTCGCGGTGAGTGGGGCCGGCTTGCTGCTGTCGGCAACGCCCTTTGCCTGGGCGAGCGCCACGATCGGCTGGCGGGAAACGCTGGGGTTCGTCGGCTTAGGCGCCGCCGTGGTGGCGGTGATCGTCTTCTTGGTCGCCCGCGACCGCCCGCCCGGCGCAACAGTGGCCGAACCGGTGCCCGAGACGTTGGGCCAGACGATCCGGGGGCTGGGCCAAATCCTCGCCGACCGCCGGCTCTATGGCTTGGCGGCGGTGGCGTCGATCTCGGTGGGGTCATTCCTGACCACGCGCGCCCTATGGACCGGGCCCTACCTCAACGATGTGTTCGGTCTCGATCTGATCGATAGGGGTAATGTCATTCTCGCCCTGTCGGCGGCGTGGCTGGTGTCGGCGTTATTTTATGGCCCGCTCGACCGTTTGTTCGATACGCGGCGCGGCGTCGTCAGCACTGGCGCGATTGCCATGGCGGTGATGTTTGTGCTGCTCACGGTCAACAACAGCAACTCGGTTGTGGTCGTCACCGGGTTGCTCATGCTGCTTGGCCTGTCGTCGGCCTTTACCGCGCCCATCTTCGCCCACGCACGGGCGCTGTTTCCCGACACCCACACTGGGCGCGCGGTCACGGCGATAAACTTGTTTATCTGGAGCGGCGTCTTCCTGGTGCAGGTGGCGACCGGCGCGATCGTCAACGCCTTTCCCGCCGATGCGCTGGGGCGTAGCCCGGTGGCGGCGTATCAGGCGATGTTCGCAACCCTGGCGGTCGCCTTACTTGTTGCGGTGTTGGTCTACCGGCGTACCGCAGACGTGCCGCCCTCGAAGGACATCGCCCGATAAGGCGCTAATCCTCCAAACCGGCGCGCCGGCTGATATCGTTGAACTGCACCTGTACGTGCTGACCCGTGAGGTTATCCGGCGCTTCGCGCGCCAGCCAGGTCAGCACCTTGGCCGGACGCTCGGGGGGCTGGCCTTGGTCGGGGGTCAGCGCCGCCTGCCGGAAGACCTTGCTCGAATAGATTTCGCGCACCATGTCGGTTTCGGTAAACCCGGGAGAGAACGCGAAAATTTTGACGTTGGAGTCGGCCAGGTCGAAATGCAGGCACTGGGTCATCGATAGCAGCGCCGCCTTCGACGAACAGTAGGCCGCGTAGAACCGGTCGGGCATAAAGGCGCGGGCGCTGGTCATGTTGATGATGGTGCCGGAATCATGTTCGAGCATCGAGGGCAGGGCGGCGTAAATCATGTTGTAGGGGCCCATCACATTGACCCGCTGGACCGCCAGATAATCCTCCGGCGGTACGTCGGCGACGCTGCCCATCATACCCGAGCCGGCATTGTTGATCAGCACGTCGATGCGCCCGTGACGGGCCAACACGTCATCGACGAAGGCCTTGGCCGCAGCGGCGTCGGATACGTCGAAGCCGTGGGTCTCGGCGGTGGCGCCGATAGCTTCGACGGCAGCCTTGGTCTCGGCGTTCGCGTCAGCGGTGCGCGCGCTCATGATGAGCGTCGGCCCATCTTCGGCCAACAGCCGCGCCGCCGC
The DNA here is from genome assembly GCA_047616465.1 of Alphaproteobacteria bacterium. Classification (GTDB taxonomy): domain Bacteria; phylum Pseudomonadota; class Alphaproteobacteria; order UBA6615; family UBA6615; genus JABDJY01. Next base: position 61 of record JBLHHE010000020.1, on the reverse strand, counting down.
CGCGCCAATGCCCCGGCTGGCGCCGGTTAGCACCACGATCTTGTCTTTCAAACTCGCCATC
>JBLHHE010000019.1:0-12531 GCA_047616465.1 Alphaproteobacteria bacterium | reverse complement strand
GACACACTATGGCTGCACCGGCGCGAACTTCTCCACAACCCGCGCGGCTATGGCGACTTCGACCGGTGGAGTGAAGACATTGTCGATGGCGAGGTAAAGGCGGCGCGTAAGCTCGACCAAAAACTGCGGGCCGAACAGCATTGGCTGGTGCACGGCGTCACGGCGCGGCGCAGGCGCAACCAGGGTAGGCTGCGCGCGCTGCAGGATCTGCGCGAACAACGAAGGATGCTATTAACCGGCGAAGGGCTGGTGAAGGTTGAAGCCGAGAGCGGTCCCTTGAGCGGGCGTCTGGTCATCGAGGCGAAAAATCTCAGCAAAGCCTTCGGCGAGGTCTCCATCGTCGAGGATTTCTCAACCCGGGTTCTACGTGGCGACCGGATCGGCTTCATCGGCCCCAACGGCGCCGGCAAGACCACCTTGCTGAACTTGTTGATCGGCAAGCTGGCGCCCGATAGTGGCAAGGTGCGCATTGGCAGCAATTTGACCATCGCCGTGTTCGACCAGACGCGGGCGACCTTGGGCCCCACCGACACCCTATGGCAGACCCTGGTGCCCGGCGGCGGCGATTCGCTGAACGTGCGCGGGCGCCAACGCCATGTGGTGGCCTATTTGCGCGACTTCCTGTTCGACGACAAGCAGGCCAATGCGCCGGTCTCGACCCTCTCGGGCGGCGAGCGCAACCGTCTGCTGCTGGCCAAGATTCTGGCCGAACCGAGCAACCTGCTGGTCCTCGACGAACCGACCAACGACCTCGACGCCGATACCCTCGACGTGCTCCAGGAAATGCTCGACGAATATGATGGAACGGTGCTCCTGGTCAGCCATGACCGCGAATTCCTCGACCGCATCGTCACCAGCACGATCGCCGTCGAGGGTAAGGGCAAAGTGGTCGAATATGCCGGCGGCTATTCGGACTATCTCTACCAGCGCGGCGCGGCCCCTCGCCCCTCGCAAGGCCCCGCCTCCAAACAGCGCACGCCCTCGCCCGCCAAGCAACGGCCCCGCACAACCGAGACTCGCAAACTGTCCTACAAGGATCAGCGCGAATTGGATAATCTTCCGGGGCACATCGACGCACTGGAAAATTCAAAGCAGGAGTTGGAAACCACATTGGCCGACCCCGACCTCTACGCCCGTGATGCCGCGGCCTACAACGCGGCGGCGAAGGAACTGGAAGAGATGACGGTGGCGATCGCTGCCGCCGAGGCCCGCTGGCTCGATCTGGAGGCGGCGCGCGAAGCGCTCAGCGAGGCGACAGGCTCATGACCGTCACCGACCGCCCCTCACCCAATCACGGCGAACGTTTGGCCGAGGGCGGCGGCGCGGTGGTAATCGATATGCTGGTGATCCACTACACCGGCATGATGCCCGACGCCCGCGCGCTCGACTGGATGTGCGACCCCGCCTCGAGCGTCAGCGCCCATTATTTCATCGACGAAGCCGGTGCGGTCTGGTGTCTGGTATCGGAGGAGCGGCGCGCCTGGCATGCGGGCGTCAGCGCCTGGCGAGGGGCAACGGACATCAATTCCCGCTCGATCGGGATTGAACTTTCTAACCCGGGGCACGAATTCGGCTACCGGGATTTTCCGCAACCCCAGATCGACGCCCTGATCGCGCTTGCCAATGGTATCGTTGCCCGTCAACCGATCCCACCGCGCAACGTGGTCGCCCACTCCGATATCGCCCCGGCGCGCAAGATCGACCCCGGCGAGCGTTTTCCGTGGCAGCAGTTGACCGCAGCAGGCATCGGCCTGTGGCCAGCCGGAGACCCCGGACGCGTCTCAGACGATGTGTCCACAATGCTAAACTCTTACGGCTACGACACGGACGGCAACGCGCTCACCGATGTGGTCGCGGCCTTCCAGCGCCATTTTCGGCCCGCACGGTTCGACGGTATTGCCGACGATGAGACAGTGGCTTGTTTAGCTAACTTGCTCGGATCGGTTGCGGGCGACGCCGCAATTTCCTAAAGAGTGCAGGCCAGACGGTCGGATGGCTGCACGCGGGCAATGGGGAAACCCGTCCGCGTGAGGAAAGTCCGGGCTCCACGGAAATACGGTGCCGGTTAACGGCCGGCGGGGGTGACCCTAGGGAAAGTGCCACAGAAAGCAAACCGCCCGCAGCTTCGGCGGCGGGTAAGGGTGAAAGGGTGCGGTAAGAGCGCACCGCGCGGCTGGTAACAGCGGCGGCATGGTAAACCCCACCGGGAGCAAGACCGAGTAGGGGCGGCATATGGCGTATTTTCGCGCCGTCGCCCGGGTGGGTCGCGTGAGGCGTTCGGCAACGAACGTCCCAGATGAATAGCCATCTCCCGCTGCGGTTTCGGCCGTAGTGGGGACAGAACCCGGCTTACAGACCGTCTGGCCTTTTTCTTTTAGCAGAGCGCTAGCGCCGCAAGTAACGGATTACTTGCATCGGCCGCGAGCGCTAGCCCATGATTCAGCGAGATTCTTAGCTCGCAGTAGAACTTTGTCCCCAACCGTAAACGCCTTTGACAAAAGAAGAACATTACAAGAACATACTATCGCCATATTCTTATGCGACTGTTCATTTGGTGGCGCATCGCTGAATGCAAATACCACCAAATCCATTATTGAAATGCCAAGAACTTTTTACTTTTTACCGCGCTTTTTAACCATTTATTATTTGTTTCCTCGTTGACTGCCCATTCCAAGGCATGGTATCCCATCTGATCCCAATTTGACGTTTGCGGACCCATGGGGGGTTCGGAGCGGTCACAACGCGGGGAGGCGAGTGCAAGCCGGAAAATGACGCTGTGTCGCGTCGGGAAGGCTTGCGAGCGAAAACAATGGCGATGTTTCTCTCATCGACGACCAACAAGGTCGATGCGAAAGGGCGGGTCTCGGTCCCGGCGGCGTATCGCGCTGCGCTGGCTGGACAGCCTTTTCACGGCATTGTCGCCCTACCATCCTTCAAATATGCGGCAATCCAGTGCGGCGGCATGGATTGGATGGAACAGCTCAACAGCGGTGTTAGCGCCTACGACTTTTTCTCCGACGAGCACGACACCCTGACCGCAGCCCTGTTCACCAGAACCGAGCAACTCTCGTTCGACGGCGAGGGCCGGATTGTTTTGCCGGCCGCGCTGGTCGAACACGCCAGCCTGAACAAGACGGCAGCCTTCGTCGGGCGTGGCCCCTTGTTCGAAATTTGGGAACCCGAAGCCTTCGCCCACTACCAGAACGAAGCGACGAAACGCGCCGCCGAGCAGGGTTTGACCCTGCGGCCCGCCGCGCGCCCCGGTAACTTCGGCAGTAACGGAGGCGCAGGCTGATGGCGGCCGCCGTGCCACGGCGTCGTTCTAAACCGACCGGGACAGGCGCCGGCCCTGCCTCTGCTACCGGTCACACACCCGTCCTTCTCGATTCTGTTATCGCCGCGCTCGATCCCCGCAGCGGCGCGGTGTACGTCGACGGCACACTGGGCGGCGGCGGTTATACCAGCGCCCTGCTCGCCGCGGCCGACTGCATCGTATGGGGCATCGACCGGGACCCGGACGCGATTGCGCGCAATGGCGATCTGGCCGCGCGCTATGCCGGCCGCCTGCATCTGGTGCCGGGGCATTTTGGCGACATGCAGACGCTTCTGGCCGACCGCGGCCTGGACGCCGTCGATGGCGTAACCCTCGATCTCGGTGTGTCCTCGATGCAGATCGACGATGCGGCGCGGGGGTTCGCGTTTTCCCAGGATGGCCCGCTTGATATGCGCATGGACAAATCGGGACCAAGCGCCGCCGACCTGGTGAACTCTGTAGACGAAGGCGAGTTGGCCGACATCATCTACGCCTATGGCGAGGAACGTCTGGCCCGGCGCATCGCCCGCGCCATCGTCGCCGCGCGCACCGAGGCCCCCATAGAGACGACCGGACGGCTTGCCGACATCGTGCGCTCCGTCGCCCGACCTAAAAAACGAAGTCGCAGCGACAAGCAGATCGACCCGGCCACCCGCACCTTTCAGGCGCTCAGGATTAAGGTCAATGACGAGCTGGCCGAACTCGAGCGCGGGCTCAGCGCCGCCGAGGCGATCCTCAAGCCCGGCGGACGGCTGGCCGTGGTTTCGTTTCATTCGCTCGAAGACCGGCGGGTCAAGGTTTTCCTGCGCCAACGCAGCGGTAATGACGCCCACGGCTCGCGCCACCGTCCCGACATCGCCGTGCGCCACGCACCGGCCTGGCGATTGCTCGGGCGGCGGGGAATCAAGCCAAGCGAGGCGGAAATGGCGCAAAACCCACGGGCGCGCTCGGCCCGTCTTCGGGTCGCGGAACGGACGGAGGCGCCCAGTTGGGGGCCGATTAGCGAGGAGAGCGCCGCATGAAACACCCCGTGTCTGTTATTCTGTTCGTCCTCGCGGTCGGCGCCGGTGGCGTGGTGTTCAGCGTCGCCTTCAAAGTGTCGGCGCTGGAAGATCAGCTGACCGTTCTCAATAAGCAGATCACCCAAGACCGTGATTCGGTGCACGTCCTACGGGCCGAATGGAGCTATCTGAACCAGCCCGAACGCCTCGACGGGCTGAGCCTACGTTATCTGGAATTACAGCCGCTCGAAGGCGGCCAAATATCCGAGATCGCCGCCCTTCCCCTGCGCCCCGTGCCGGCGGCCACGCCCGGTCCCGCGCTGGATGCGGCGCCGGTTGAGCCGGCAACGGCTAAGACAGAAATTGCCAGTATCACCTCCGCCATACCCAAACTGAAACCCGCAGCGCCGCGTCGTCCGTCCCGTCATCTTCGCCTTGCCTCCCAACCGGTCTCTCCCCCGGCAGCAGGTACGGCTGGGACCGACAAAGCGGCGCTCGACACAGCGCTGCGGGCTATTTTTGGCAACACGGCAAGTAGCGCCGGAGGTGCGTTACGATGACCGAGCGTATCTCTTTCGAGAGTGCTCAGAAAAAGGCGCTGGATGTCGCGCGGACGCGGCTGTTGGTCGGTGGCGCGCTGATGGCGGCGGCGTTCCTGGTCATCGGCGTGCGGCTGGTCGATGTCACCGTGTTCAGCGAAACCGGGCCGTCGCGCCAGGCGAGCGCCCGCAATATCGTCTCTGAAACGCAAATGGACCGGGCCGACATTGTCGACCGCAACGGCGTCCTTCTCGCAACCAGCCTGAAAACCGCCTCGCTCTATGGCGACCTCACTAGAATTACCGATCCCCAAGCGGCAGCGCGCGCACTGGTGCGTGTACTCCCCGAACTCAGCGAAGCCGAGATCGTCCAGAAGCTGTCGTCGAAGGGTGACTTCGTTTGGTTGAGCCGACATCTCACGCCGCGCCAACATTACGAAGTCAACCGCCTGGGGATTCCCGGTTTCGATTTCCGCCGCGAAGAGCGCCGGGTCTATCCCCTGGGGCGGCTGGCCGCACATGTCGTTGGCTATACGGGAACCGACAATAAGGGTCTTGCCGGAATCGAGAACAGCTTTGACGCCGCCCTGTCCGAACGCCCCGAACCCGTAACCTTGTCGATCGACGTTCGTGCGCAGCAAATCATGCGCCGCGAACTGGCCGCCCAGATCGACAAGTTTCAGGCCATCGGCGGGGCCGGCGTGGTGATCGACGTGCGCACCGGTGAGATCATCTCGCTCGTCTCGCTTCCCGATTTCGATCCCAACGACGAGAAAATCATCAACGACGAGATAGAGCCGTCGGACAGCCCCCTTTTCAACCGAACGACGCTCGGCGTTTACGAACTCGGCTCGGTATTCAAAATTTTCAACCACGCCATCGCGCTCGAGACCGGCGCGGCAAACCTGACCAGCCTTTACGACGCGCGTAAGCCAATCCACATCGCCCGCTTCAGAATTTCTGATTTTCACCCGCAGAAACGCTGGCTGACGGTTCCTGAAATTTTCATGTACTCATCGAATATCGGCTCGGCGAAAATGGCGCTCGACATCGGCAGCGCCGCACAGCGCAAGTTCCTGACCGATCTCGGCCTGCTGCGCCGGTCAAGCGTCGAGTTGCCCGAGCAAGCGCGACCACTCTACCCGGCGCCGTGGAGCGAAATTTCCTCCATGACAATTGCCTACGGTCACGGTATTTCCGTCAGCCCGCTCCACGCCGCCACCGCCGTCGCCGCGGTCGTCAATGGCGGTGTACTGTATCCGGCGACATTGATCCGGCGCAGCGAAGCGCCGAGCGGCGGTAAAAGGGTCATCTCGGCGCAAACGTCGGATAAAATGCGCAAACTGTTGCGCCTGGTTGTCGAGAACGGCACCGGCCGCAACGCCAGCGCACCGGGCTATCTGGTCGGCGGCAAGACCGGCACCGCTGAAAAATCGGTCAACGGCCGTTACAAACGCAAAGCTCTGATTTCGTCATTCATCGGCGTTTTTCCGATGAATGCGCCACGCTACGTGGTGATGGCGCACCTGGATGAACCCAAGGGTATCAAGGAAAGCGCCGGCTTTGCCACTGGCGGCTGGACCGCGGCGCCTGTTGTCGGACAGGTGATTTCGCAGATCGCGCCGTTGTTCGGCATCGCACCGGTCGATGAAAGTGCACCCGACATACAGCGCGCCTTTACTTTCAACGTCGCTGCGCCGCGGGCAAGGGGACGAGGGATTGCGACTAATTGAGCTCATGACGCCGATGACACCGCAAATCGATACGCTGCACGACGTGCAGATTACCGGCCTGACCGCCGATAGCCGGCGCGTTGAGCCCGGCTATCTGTTTGCCGCTCTGCCGAGCGCGACGCAAGGGTCGGGTACCGATGGACGCGAGTATATCGGTGACGCGTTGGCGCGCGGCGCCGTTGCCGTTCTGGCGCCGCTCGGCACTGAATTGGACGACACCGCCCAACTGCTGGTGGACGAAAACCCGCGCCGTCAGCTCGCGCATCTGGCCGCCCGGTTCTACCAGCACCAACCCAAGACCATCGCCGCGGTTACCGGCACCAACGGCAAATCGTCAGTGGTCGGGTTCACCCGGCAAATCTGGTCGCATCTCGACGTGCCCGCAGCCAGTATCGGTACGCTGGGGATCGATGCCGACGGCTTCGACGCCGGCCCCAGCCTAACAACGCCGGACCCGGTGGCGTTACACCAAACGCTGGCCAATCTCGCCGATGCCGGGATCGACCATCTTGCCATGGAGGCGTCGTCCCATGGGCTCGACCAGTATCGCCTCGACGGCGTCAACATCGCCGCCGCCGCGTTCACCAACCTGACCCGCGATCATCTGGATTATCACCAAACCGAAGCACAATATTTCGCCGCCAAGGCGCGGTTGTTCGAACAGTTATTGCCGGCCGACGGTACGGCGGTTCTGAACGCCGACAGCTCCTATTACGAAGAAATTCGCGGCATATGCCGCCAGGCCGGCCACCGCATTTCATCATTCGGGCTGAGCACCAGCGATATGCGCATCGACGATTTGTCGCCGCTGGCCGACGGCTTGAGGCTGTGCGTCACCATCGCCCACCGCACGTTCGAAACCCGGCTGCCCCTGGTTGGCGGGTTCCAGGCGTACAACGCATTGGCGGCTTTGGGTCTGGTGATCGGCTGCGGCGCGGACGTCGACGATGCGTTTGGCGCGCTGGCCCTGCTCACCGGCGTACGCGGGCGCATGCAACTGATCGGGCGGCACCCGAACGGCGCGATGGTCTATATCGATTACGCCCACACGCCCGATGCATTAGAGACCGCCCTATCCGCGATCCGTCCCCACGTAACCGGCAAACTTGCCGTCGTCTTCGGCGCCGGCGGCGACCGCGACGCGGGCAAACGCGCCATGATGGGTAAAGTCGCGGCACAGTTCGCCGATCGGGCCATCGTCACCGACGACAATCCAAGGCGCGAAGATGCCGCTTCGATCCGCCGCCAAATTCTGACCGGTTGTCCCGGCGCCTCCGAGTTCGACAATCGGGCCAAGGCAATCGCCACCGCCATTGGCGATCTTGCCGCCGAAGACACCGTGATCATAGCCGGCAAGGGACACGAGACCGGACAAATCGTCGGCACCGAGGTTCTACCATTCGACGACGCCGAAGTGGCGCGTAGCGTCCTTACCGAACTGGGCGGAGAGGCCGCGTCATGACCGCGCAGGCGCAACCCCTATGGACCGGTGACGATGTTGCCCTGGCGACCAACGGCCGTCTCGCGTCGGGGGCGTCATCGGCGGATTGGCAGGCGAGCGGAGTATCGATCGATAGCCGCAACTGCGCGCCCGGCGATCTGTTCGTTGCCCTATCCGGACCCAATTTCGACGGCCACGATTATGTCGCCCAAGCTCTGGCCAGCGGCGCCGCTGGCGCCGTCGTGAGCCGAATCCCCGAGGAATTGGCAGGCTCGCCAAAACTGGTCGCGGTCGATGATTGCGATGCCGCCCTCACCGCCCTGGGCCGGTTTGCGCGCGATCGTTGCGAAGCGCAGTTCGTTTGCGTCACCGGATCGGTCGGCAAAACAAGCACCAAAGACGGGCTGGCGGCCGCGCTCGGCGCCTGCGGGGCGACCCATGCCACGGCGGGCAATTTGAATAACCATTTGGGAACGCCACTGACCCTCGCCTGCATGCCGGTGGACGCCGTCTACGGCGTGCTCGAGCTCGGCATGAACCATGCCGGCGAACTGACACCCCTGTCGCAGCTCGCGCGCCCCGACGTTGCGGTCATTACCACCATCGAAGCGGTGCATCTGGAATTCTTCGACAGCGTTTGCGCCATCGCCGAGGCGAAGGCCGAAATCTTCTCCGGCCTTGGCGATAACGGCGTCGCCGTACTCAATCGCGATAACGCCTATTTCGCATTTCTGGCTTCGATCGCCGCCGAGCACGGCGCCAAGCGGATCCTCGGCTTCGGCGCCGACCCGGACGCCGATGCCCGCCTCGTTGCCACTAAGTCCGACGATGGCGGCAGCGACGTGACCGCAGAGGTCGACGGCCACACCCTCCAATACCGGCTCAACGCGCCGGGCCGTCACCGGGTGATCAACTCGCTGGCTATCCTGGCGGCAGTGGCTGGTCTCGGCGCCAATCTCGACGCCGCCGCCGCAGCGCTGGGCGATGTCGAGATTGCCCGCGGGCGCGGCCGCCGCCACCGGATCGCCACGGCGGCGGGCGAATATGTGGTGATCGACGACAGTTATAATGCCAGCCCCGCATCCATGCGCGCCGCCTTCGAGGTGCTTGGCGCCGCTCATCCCGAGGGACCGGGACGGCGGGTGGCGGTACTCGGCGACATGTTGGAACTAGGGGCCGAGGCGCCGAGGCTCCACGCCTGCCTGACCCGCAGTCTCGAAGCCAATGGCGTCGATCTGGTCTTCACCGCCGGCGATCTCATGACCACGCTGGACGAGGCCCTGCCCGCGCATATGCGCGGCGGCCACACAGCCACGCCGGAACAATTGCTGCCGATCGTGCTGGGTGCGGTGCAAGCCGGCGACGTGGTCCTGGTTAAAGGATCGCTGGGCAGCCGGGTCGGTCCGATCGCCGAAGCGCTAATCAACAACACCGGCGAAACCAAGGGGGCGTTCTGAATGCTGTTTAACCTGCTCGCCCCGTTGGCTGACGATTACAGCGTATTTTTTCTGTTTCGCTCGCTGACTTTCCGTGCCGGCGGCGCCGTCGTCACCGGGTTGGTCGTCGCCTTTGTCTTCGGCCCCTGGATCATCGGCTGGCTGAAGCAGCAACAGCCCCACGGCCAACCGATCCGCGAAGACGGTCCGCCGCAACATTTCGCCAAGGCCGGCACGCCGACCATGGGTGGCTTCTTGATTCTGCTGGCGATCATCGTGTCGACCTTGTTGTGGGCCGATCTCACGAATGGCTTCGTCTGGGCCGTGCTGCTGATCACGCTGGGTTTTGGCGCCATTGGTTTCGTCGATGACTACCGCAAGCTCACCAGTTCAAGCTCGAACGGCCTACCCGGCAAACTGCGCCTTTCGCTCGAAGTGTTGGTCGCCGGCATCGCCGTCTTCTGGATTATGTCGCTGATGGGTAAACCGCTATCGACCGGCCTGGCGCTACCCTTCGTTAAAAACGTCTTGGTCGATCTGGGCTGGTTCTTCGGGCCCTTCGCCGTTTTCGTCATCGTCGGTTCATCGAACTCGGTCAACCTAACCGATGGTCTCGATGGCTTGGCGATCGTGCCGGTGATGATCGCAGCGAGTAGTCTAGGGTTGATCTCCTACCTGGTAGGTAACGCCGTATTCGCAAACTATTTGCTGATTTTTGCCGTGCCGGGTTCCGGCGAGCTGACGGTCTTCTGCGCCGCTCTGGTCGGCGCCGGGCTAGGGTTTCTTTGGTACAATGCGCCGCCGGCAATGGTCTTCATGGGCGACACCGGTGCGTTAGCGATGGGCGCCGCGCTGGGCGGCGTTTCCCTGGTGATCAAACACGAACTGGTGCTCGCCATCATCGGCGGCTTGTTTGTGCTGGAAACCGTTTCGGTGATCGTGCAGGTCGCCTCGTTCAAGTTGACCGGACGGCGCGTGTTTCGCATGGCGCCGCTGCACCACCATTTCGAACAAAAGGGCTGGGCCGAGCCGACCATTGTGATTCGCTTCTGGATTATCGCAACGATCCTGGCGCTCGCCGGCCTCGCAACCTTGAAGCTGCGGTGATGGCGCAATGAACACGACACCGCAATCGCGTATCGACCTGTCCGCCTTTACCGGCACGCCCATCGCTGTGCTGGGTCTCGGCAAGTCGGGACTGTCGGCCGCGCGCGCCTTGCAGGCGTGCGGCGCGGACGTGCGCGCTTGGGACGACGATCCGGCGCGGCGCGAAACGGCGCAGGGCGATGGCATGTCGGTGGTCGATCTGACCACGGCGGACATGACGGACGTGCCGACCCTGCTGCTCAGCCCCGGTATTCCCCACACCTATCCGGCCCCGCACCCGGTGGTAACGCGGGCGCTGGCGGCGGGCTGCGAAGTGGTGTGCGATATCGAGATACTGGCGCGCGCCGAACGCGAAGCCGTCTATATCGGCATCACCGGCACCAACGGTAAGTCCACCACGACGGCGCTGATCGGTCATGTTTTGAACCAGCTTGGCAGGCGTGCGGTGATCGGCGGCAACATCGGAGAACCGGCCTTAAGCCTCGCCTCGATGGGCGCCGGCGGCATTTATGTGCTGGAATTGTCTTCCTATCAGCTGGAGCTGCTGTCATCGGCGGCCTTCGATGTGGCGATATTGCTCAACATCAGCCCCGACCATCTCGACCGGCATGGCGGCATGGCCGGCTACATCGCCGCCAAGCGGCGTATCTTTGCCAAACAACCGGCTGCGAGCGTTGCCATCATCGGGGTCGATGACGAGGCCAGCCAAGCCATTTACGACGATCTCGCCGCCGCGGGGCAGACGGTGGTCGCCATCTCGGTGGAACGGACAATTGCCGGCGGCGTTTATGTCGCCGACGGATGGCTGATCGACGATCGTGGCGGCGACGCGCGGCGTATCATGGATCTGAGCCAAGTCGACACCCTGCCCGGCCCTCACAACGCACAGAATGCCGCCGTCGCCTATACCGCCATGTCAGTGATCGTTGCGGGCGACAGTGCTGCCTACGACAGCGCGTTGGCCGACGCCATCGCGACCTTCCCCGGTCTCGCCCACCGCCAGGAATTGGTTGCGGTCGTCGGCGGCAACCGGTTTATCAACGATTCCAAGGCAACCAACGCCGACGCCACCGCGCGCGCGCTGGCCTGTAACGACAATATTGTCTGGATCGCCGGCGGCCGGGCGAAAGCCGGCGGCATCGAAACGCTGGCCCCCTTCTTTTCGCGCCTCCGCCATGTTTTTCTAATTGGCGAGGCGGCCGACGAATTCGCCAAGACACTTGAGGGCCAAGTCCCCTACACGCTTAGCGGCACCCTAGCCGACGCCGTGGCCGGCGCCGCAGAGTTGGCGCGGTCGGGCCCACAGCCGAGCGTCGTTTTGCTCTCGCCGGCCTGCGCCTCGTTCGACCAATTCCCCGATTTCGAAGCGCGCGGCGAAGCCTTTCGCAGCGCTGTCATGGATCTGTCGGAGGACGCCGCATGACGACGTTCTCGCGCACCGATACGTCCGTCATGGGGCGCTGGTGGTGGACCGTTGACCGCTGGAGCCTTGCCGCCGTGGTCACGTTGATGGCGTTCGGCACGATGCTGGCATTGGCTTCGAGCCCGGCCGTGGCGGAACGGATTGGCGTCGACAGCCTGTATTTCGTCAAACGTCATCTGGTCTTTCTGCCGGTCGCCGCAGCCGTCATCGTCGCCGTATCGCTGATGACACCGCTGCAAATTCGACGCCTGGCGGTACTCGCCTTCGGCGGCTGCCTGATCGGGCTCGGCGCAACCTTACTGTTCGGCGCCGAGATCAACGGGGCCCGGCGCTGGCTCTCGATTGCTGGTCTTTCCATACAAGTCACCGAATTCGCCAAACCGACCTTCGCCGTGGTGACCGCCTGGCTGTTCGCCGAAAGAATCCGAGACGCCAACTTCCCCGGCTATACGCTTGCGATTATTTCCTTCGCGCTGCTCATCAGCCTGACAATTTCCCAGCCCGACATGGGGCAGACCGCGGTTATCGGCGCCGTTTG
>JBLHHE010000018.1:0-12580 GCA_047616465.1 Alphaproteobacteria bacterium | reverse complement strand
ATTGGATTGAGGCCGCCTCGTCTTTCTCGACACCTCGGCCGCGTTGATAGGCGAGGGCTAATTGGTATTGTGCACCGGCATTGCCGTTGCGTGCAGACTTACCGAACCATTCTGCCGCCACGACCGGGTCTTTGGCTGCGCCCTCACCGCGCAGCGATGCCAGCCCCAGCAAAAACTGCGCATGGGCTTGATCCTGCGCTGCGGCGCGGCGGTACCATGTAATCGCTGTCGCGCGATCCTTAGCAATTCCCTGCCCGGCACCATAGGCGAGGCCAAGCAGAAATTGAGCTTCCGCATGGCCGGACTCGGCATGGGGGCGAATCAATTCAACGGCGCGCGCGGGATCTTGGGGGACACCATCGCCCTCCATAAGACGAACCGCGAGGGCGACGTCGGCATCGGCGGCGCGGGTTGCGGTGCTGGTGGTGTTCGTTTTTGCCTTCGGGGCTGCGTCGTCACTTTGCGCCGGCGAGCTGCCGGTAAGCTCGTGGATTTTCTCGTTCGCGGTATGTAGGGAGTCCTTAACCTGGGTACACGCTGCCAAAGCCACCACCAGGGCCAGCATCGCAAGGGGAGTTCCACGGGGCAGGAAAGATGTCATGGTTCACCCTTCTCCTTTGTAGGGCGACGAGATGCCGCGCGGGGCTATTTGCCGTTTCCGACCACGTCGCGGATGACGTCGAGGATAACGTTGGTGGCTATATCGACCAGCACTGCATCGTTGCCGATGATCACCCGCTGGGTGCCTTGTAGAGGCGAGGGCAGCCGTCCCCTCAATTCGGCCGGAAAGCGTTTTTTCTCCAGTCCGGGGGGCAGGCGGCCGTTGCGTTCGAGTTGGCGTTGCAGGCCCGGTGGCAGACTGCCGCGCCGGCTAAGGCCGGGAGGTCCGCCTTTCGGTCCTTTTGCTTTTTTGCCGCGTCTTCCCTGTTCGGGTTCTATGTCTTGCACGCCAGCGGCGCCGAGGACTTCGCGGATGACGCGGCGTTCGAGATCGTTGAAGACCTTGTCGATGCTTTTATCATTTTGGGCTAGCTGGACGGGTTCGTCTGCGACCGCGCCAGTGATGGGGGCTAGCAGGAATAGGGTGGCGGCAAGAACAGCGAGAGGGCGAGGCATTGAGATCTCCATTTGCAGGCAGCGGCAGCGGTAATTGAGGCAACAATTATGACCGTGATATGGCGATTTGGATTTTATTTAATCGCGTTATTAGCAGGGGTCCAAATTACAGTACCGGCCGATTCTCCTTAGGCTGAATAATAGAGTGTAGTGGTGAACGTATGTTTTATGCCGAAGGCACTATCGAATTTCGTTCCGATAACAGGGCCGATTCTGACAATTTATGGTTAACGGTGGGTAAGTAGCCAAGAAATAGGCGAAAACGGCAGTGGATGGAGTTTTCAGGCCGCGACGGGTGCAGTACTGTGGGTCTTGAAACGGGGCAAACACTAATTTTGAGAGTGCGGTTCCATGTTAGAAGCACTGCGCCAGGGAATGGGCCGACACCAGTGCCGCGCGTTTTGGGAAGCGACGATTGCAGTTTGCGCCCTTGTGGCCGCCCCCGAGGGCCGGGTGAGTTTCGCCACGCGGATCCGCATCGACCATATTCTCGATAGCCTGCCCGATCTGAAAGTTTTCAATACAAACGAATTCGTAGAAACGTTCGACCGGTTCGTCGAAGAGTTCCGGGTCAGCCCTGGCAGGGCCCGATCGCGCGCGCTCGACGTCGCCCGTAAGGGCGCAAACGATATAGACGAGGCGGAACTGTTGGCCAGGATCGCACTGGCTGTTGCCGATCCCGATGCGACCACGGACCTAGTCGATTTAGAACCGATCAAAGTCTTATGTGGCGAGTTGGGCGTTGATCCTATAACGGTGTTGGCGGCGGTGTCGGCGCCGCAAGAAGACGAGGTTCCCACAGAGCCGGCGGCCAGCGTTGCAAAGCCACCCCCCCACTTGAAAACCGTAGAAGTTATCGTAGAGGAAGAACCCAAAATGCCGGACGATCAAACACCTGAACAAGAGTCTGAAAATATCGCGATGCGGTCTGCCGGCCCCGATGCGGACGTCCCGTCCGAGCCTGCAACAGCGCCGGCACCCGTGGTTAGTCAAAATTCCGGCGCCGATCTAAGCCAACAATTGGCGGTCGACGGGACAAAGGCCGTTATCGCCCTGTGCGGGCGTACCAAGACAGGCGCCCTGGAAGCGCTGCGGATCTACGAAAATGAGCAGTTCGCCGCGGCCGATTGCGCGTTATCCGAAAAGATTGCGAACGAGAAGTTTTGGTTGTCGCCCGTTACCCTTTTCCCGTCCGGCGCGCCTGGCGGCGCGAGCGCGGCAGATGGCGAGCCCACGCCGATCCATGTCTTGTGCTTGAGCCGGCCCGACGGCAGCGTGGAAGCCTTGCGGGCGTTCGAGAGCGCGGATAATGCCGGCGCCGATCTCGAATTTTTCCGCAATATCTCGAACGATAAAATGTGGGTCTCGGTGGTGCAGTTCAAGACCGTGACCTAAACACTGCTGATTTTGCAGGCGATGAACTTGAG
Organism: Alphaproteobacteria bacterium; assembly: GCA_047616465.1. GTDB lineage: Bacteria > Pseudomonadota > Alphaproteobacteria > UBA6615 > UBA6615 > JABDJY01. Next base: position 10,037 of record JBLHHE010000018.1, on the reverse strand, counting down.
GCGCCTTCGTGGCGCCTCTTGCGTCGGCGAACGGTATTATCGAAATTGAGACTAGGTGAATGTATTCGCCCTCTAAAGGAGTGGTTCTGTGAACGCGCTATCCGGACGCAGTGAAGACGAAGTCGTTGGCGAAGAGCATTGGACCCGGAAGGGCGACACAAATTTGTTCTTGTGGGAGAAATTCCTCGACCAACCGAACGATAAGGCCGGCACGCTGTTATTTGTGCACGGATCGTCCATGGCCTCGCAACCGACCTTCGATCTGCACGTTGAGGGCCGCCCCTTCTCCTCGGCGATGAACTGGTTCGCAATGCAGGGGTTCGACACCTGGTGCGTGGACGTGGAAGGCTATGGCCGTTCCGACAAAGACCGGGATTCGAATTTCGACATTTCTAACGGCGCCGACGATGTGGCCGCGGCGTGCGACTACATTTGCAACCTTCGTGGTATCGACAAGGTTCATGCTTACGGCATTTCGTCGGGTGCGCTGCGCGCCAGCCTGTTTGCCCAACGCCACCCGAACCGGGTGGCGCGGTTAGCGCTCGATGCGATGGTGTGGACCGGCGCTGGCAGCCCCACATTGGAGAACCGGCGCAAGAGATTACCCGAATTCAAGACCCATAACCGGCGGCCGATCGATTTGGATTTTGTGCGCTCGATATTTTCGCGCGATCATTCGGGTTGTGCCGACAATAGCGTTGTCGAGGCCTTTGCCGCGGCCATATGCGCGTTGGACGATTCGATACCCAACGGCACCTATGTCGACATGTGCGAAAACTTGCCTGTCGTAGACCCGGAAAAGGTGACCGTTCCCACGCTCATCATGCGGGGGCAATGGGATGGCATCGCCTCGATGGATGACCTGCTGGACTTCTTCCGGTTACTGCCCAATCCCGATAAGCAGTTCAAGGTGATGGCCGGTATATCCCACGCCAGTTTTCAGGGCAAAAATTATTTAATGGCCTACCAAATTTTGCACACATTCCTCACCCAGCCGGAACCGGTCTATACCGGCTGAATATTTCGACAGTCTGAGAGACGTCCGGCGCGCCTAAGACTATGTATTGGGTTGTCGTTGCCGATTGCGCTGCGTTATGTGCTCGATCATTTCCGTAATCGCCGTAAGGCTGTCTTGGGAGGGGTTCGATGAAGGCTGATGATAGCGCGTGTGTCGCCCATAACGTCAGGCGGTTGGGCAGTCTGAATATTCCAGGCGGCGGCCAGGTTGTAGTGCAGGACGGTTATGCCTTTGTCGGGCACATGAAGCCGCCTCACGGGACCAGTATCATTGATGTTTCTGATCCGGCGGCGCCTAGGGTGGTTGCGGAAATCCCGCCTGACGGGCCCTATTCTCACACCCATAAGGTTCGGGTCGCGAGCGATGTCATGATCACCAACGTCGAGCAAAACGACCGTCATCTCTTACGCCTCGCCAGCCGCATTCCCGGCATTCGCCAAACCCTTTCGGATTCTGGGAAAGCATCCAGCGACGCTGCGGTGGCGGCGGAACTGGGTATCGAGGAAGACGCCATTGCGGTGCTCGACGCGGCCCAGGCGCGCGGTTACAGCGACGGCGGCTGGAAGGTTTGGGACATCGCCGATAAATCGGCGCCGCGGGAAATTGCCTATGTGCGCACCCATGGCTTCGGCGTTCACCGGTTCGATATGGATGCGAACTACGCCTACATGTCGACCGAGATGGATGGTTATGTTGGCAATATTCTGGTGATTTACGATCTCGCTGATCCGTCCAATCCGCAGGAAGTGTCACGCTGGTGGTTGCCAGGTCAACACGTCGCGAACGGCGAAACCCCCGATTGGCAGGGATATAGTAACCGGCTGCATCATGCGCTGCGGGTGGGCGACGAATTATGGGCGGCAGTCTGGCATGCCGGTTTCCGGGTCGTCGATGTTTCCGACATCGCCAAGCCGCGGACCGTCGCCGCTCATAATTATCATCCGCCCTTTAAAGAGCCGACCCACACGATCCTGCCCTTACCGAAGATGATCGATGGCCGCCGTATCGCCGTGGCGATCGACGAAGAGCACACTCGTATTCCGGGGCAGGCGCCCGCTAATCTATGGGTGTTCGACGTCACCGATTTCAGCGACATCAAGGCGATGTCGTCGTTTCATGTTTCCGAGCTTGAGTCTCCCTGGGCGAGCGCCGGTAGCCGCTTTGGCGCCCATCAGTTCCACGAGCATATCGAGGACACACTGGTTTACTGCACCTGGTTTTCGGGCGGTCTGCGTATTGTCGATGTCGCCGACCCGTTCAACCCCGTCGAGATAGGCTCCTACATCCCCGGACCGCGCACCGGCTTCGATGCGCCGCAAAGCAACGATGTTTGTGTTGATGAGCGCGGATTGATCTACCTGCTCGACCGAAATTGCGGCTTCGACATACTTGAGTACCAAAATGGGCCCATCTGAGGCGCTGGGCCCTTAACGGGGCCGGGCCGGCGGTGTTAGGTTTAGCGCCATGAGACGCTTATTTATTGCTTTGTGCTTGTGCCTATTCGCCACGGTGGCCGGGGCGCAGGAGTTCGCCGATGGTCTTGAAGCCTTCGAAAAGGGCGACCATGGGCGGGCCTTTCGTATCTGGAAGCCGTTGGCCGACCGCGCCGACACCTCGGCGCAATATAATGTCGGTCTGATGTACGCTAACGGTTTGGGGGTGTCGCAAAACGCTGCCGAGGCCGTGAAATGGTTTCGCTTGGCGGCAGGGGACGGCATACCCGGCGCCCAATCCAATCTAGGCTTTATGTACGAGGCAGGGCTGGGTGTCGCCCAGGACGACAGCCAGGCCCTTTCTTGGTACAGCAAAGCGGCCGAGGGCGGTGACGCCTTTGCCCAGAACAGCTTGGGATTGATGTATGACCAGGGGCGCGGCGTAGAGCAGGACGACGAAGTGGCCATCGGACTGTATCGTCAATCGGCCGCCCAGGGGTTTGCCGAGGCCGAGAACAATCTAGGCTATATGTACGAAGTGGGCCGCGGTGTGCCGCAGGACGATGTCGAGGCCGTGAAATGGTTTCGCCGCGCCGCCGAACAGGATTTCGCGGCAGCTCATTTCAACCTCGCTTTAAAATACGATGGCGGCCGGGGTGTGCCACAAGACGATGCGCTGGCTTACATGTGGTACACGATCGCGTTGACGCAGCTCCCGGTCGAACAGCTGGAAACAGCTCTCTCGCTACGTAATGTGGTCGCCGTGCGAATGATGCCCGATCAAATCGCCACCACCAATCGCTTGGCTCAGGAATGGCTGACAAAGCACGGTCGGGATCGGTAATTCGATCTAGGTATCCCTGTGGCCGGGTCGCCTGCGCCTCCATCACAATTTAGTAAGATCGCCGGAAAAACATTGTCCGATCGACTACACTTTGCGGACATAAATGTTCCGAATCCCGACCCCTGCGAGGCTTCATGTTTAATCTGATGAAAACTACTCCTATCGCTGTGCTAGGCGGCGCGCTGTTGGCGGGTGTTATTCTGGCTGCGTCACCAACCGCTGCGGACGGTATCGTCGCCAAGGTGGTCAATTCGCCGCTGAACTCCGCTGGTTTGGTCCGCGGCGGCTATAGCGCGCTTAACGTTTATTTACAGAAGCCCGAGGCGCTGGGGGTCGAGTTTTTCAACCCCGAAATTCCCGGCTACGGCATACCGCCGGGCGGCAGAATCGAAGTCGAGATGGGCGGCGGCTTCACCCGCGACCCGGCAGTTCCGATGGATGCATCGGCGGTTCATATGGTCTCGGGCACGCCCCAGCACGGTCTGTCGTCGAAGGCGTACGGCTATGGGTCCCACGAAGGCGCAAACGCAAATACATTCGTTCTAACCGCGTCGACGCCCGAAGGCTTGCCGGCGGACAAGCTGTTGCCCCGCGCCACGATCGAAAAACTCGATCCGATCCCTAACATCGGCCTGAAAGTTTTCCACATCGGGCTGGGCGCTATCGCCTTCACCAATCGCGGCGATAGGGGCTCGGTCACGGTTCGTATCGTCGACGGCAACGATAGGGTGCTAGCAAGCGGCAGCGCCGAGGTGGAATTCTGGGACGAGACGCGCTCGCAGATCCACCCCAATAATTTCCTCCACAAGGGCCAGAACCATAATTGGCAACGGGTGGAACCGGGCGGTACCCCGGGCAAGGTGACGGGTACCGTGCCGCTAACCTTCATGCTGTTCGACAAATCGACCGGAACCCCCGACTCGCACGAGGGCATTGTCGGCGCCGGCATTGTGTCGGTTAAGCAATTAAAGGAAATGAACTTCACCGTTCCTGCCGAAATCGCGCGCTACAATAACGGCCTCATTGTCAAAGATAGGGACGGCGACGGCCGGCTCGATCCGAACAAGGATCAGATTATCGGCGGTGTCATTTCCGGCGACCTCAAGGGCTACGATGTGCGCTCGCTCGAAGCCGATGGCGCGCCCGTGCTGTCCCAGGCGACCCGTGTTTTCTCCGAGGGCGCCGGCAAGCGGTTCGGGGGATCCGTCATGCAGGTTTTCTTTCACACCGACTATAAGGCTGGGACCTATCGCCCGACCTTCGCGCTGTTGAAAGATCCGACCGACCTCAAAAGCGGCGACGGCACGTCCTACACCTACACGGTGATCGCCGAGAAGAAATAGTGTCGATCGACCGCCGTTGGCCTGACGGCGAGCATTCTTGCTGCTAGACTTTCCCCCATAATGGCGGTTTGCCGAATTAAACGCCGCATGAGGGGAGAACAGAATGACGACCAAACGCGACCAGCAGGTCATCGCGATCGAGGAACATTATTGGGATGCCGAGGTGGCGGCCAATCTCACCACTGCCGATGCCGGCGGCCCAAAAGCGATACAAGAGCGGCTCGAGGATTTAGGCGACTTGCGTATCCGCGAGATGGACGAGGCGGGGATCGATGTCCAGGTGCTGTCCCATGCACCGCCGGCGACCCAGCGCATGGAGCGGGAGATGTCGGTGGCGCTGTCCATCGGCGCCAATGACCGCTTGGCCGAATTTGTCGCCACCCAGCCGGACCGTTTCGCCGCCTTTGCCGCGCTGCCGACGCCCGACCCCAAGGCCGCGGCCGACGAGCTCGAGCGCACGGTCACCCGGCACGGGTTCAAGGGCGCGATGATCCATGGTCTCACCGACGGCGTGTTTATCGATGACAAGCGGTTCTGGCCGGTGTTCGAACGCGCCGAGGCCTTGGATGTGCCGATCTATCTCCACCCGGCGATGCCCCATCCAGCGGTCGTCGAAGCCTATTACCAGCCTTATGTAGAAGACTATCCCGGTTTCTTGACGGCGGGTTGGGGTTTCACGGTGGAAACCGCGACGGCGGCTATCCGTATCGTGCTCAGCGGTGTCCTCGACGCTTATCCCGGCGTCAAGATCATTGTGGGCCATATGGGCGAAGGCCTGCCGTTCCTGATGTGGCGCATCGACAGCGCGCTGGCGCGGCCGGGCAACAAGAGCCTGTCGTTCCGCGACGTGTTCAGCGAGCATTTCTACATCACCACCAGCGGCAATTTTTCCGACCCCGCCCTGCAATGCAGCATTCAGGAACTGGGGGCCGACCGTATTCTGTTTTCGGTGGACTATCCGTTTGTGCTCAACCCGCCGGGGGTCGAGTGGATAGAGGGTACCCAATTGAACAACGAGGATAAGGAGAAAATCCTCAGCGGCAACGCCAAGCGGCTGTTGCGCCTGTAGGTGGCGACCGTTACTCACCCTTCGAGACGGGCCTGTCGGCCCTCCTCAGGATGAGGATTGGTGGTTAACCCCAACAATGTCCTCATGCTGAGGCGGCGCGCGGCGCCGTCTCGAAGCATGTCGTGCGAAACCGGGGCAGCTTTCGCGCGCCCCTAAAGCCCGTGGGCGGCCATGATTTGCGGCAGGCTCTCGCCAGCTTCGGCCATGTGGGCCTGGTGCTTGCCGGCGCCCTCGATGCGTTCCGGCGGCATGGCAACTTCCTGCATGAAGTGGGACCGTTCGGCCAGGGTGTGGTACCAGGCGTCGAGCTGAGGGAATCGTTCCATCGGATAGCCGAGGAATTTCAGACGAAACACGCTGATCCACCAGATGATGTCCAGGACGGAAAAGCCGTCTGGCATCAGCCATTCGTGCTTGCCGAGCCGATCGTTTAATTCGGTGAAATGGGGTTCGAATGCCTTCACCGCGGCAATCGCCTGTTCCACGGGAATGCCATCGACAGCCATCTTGCGCCAAAATTCAACTTCGACAGCCTTGTGGGTGTCGGCGGCACCGGCGACTTGGCCTGAGCCGGCTTTCTCGTAAACGTCCAGGGCGTCCGGGTCTTTGCGCAGAAATTCGTTAGGCGCCATATAGCGAAATGTCAGAGAGCGTACGCAAAGATGCAGATCGTCTTCATGCTTCGCCGACTGTAATACGTAGGCGAGTGACGCTTCGTCTTGGGGAAATAGTTTCGGACCGTCGAATGTCTCGTCCACATAGCGCATGATGTCGTTGCTCTCGATATGAACATCGCCGTCATGCACCAGCGTCGGCACCAGGCCGCGCGGATTGATGCCGAGATACCAGTCGGTGAAATTCTCGTGGGTCATCAGATTGATCGGGTGAGATTCCCAATCGACGCCCTTCTCGGTCAGGAATATCCGCGTTTTTTGCGAACAAGACGAGCTCATGAAGTGGAATAAATGCAGGCCTTCCCAGTCCAGCACCTCGGTGGTGAGGACGTCGGAACGAAGTAATTTGACCATGGGGAACGAACTCCAAACTAAAATAAACGCTGTGTTAAGCCTCGACCGCCTTGCCGTCGACCTCTTTCAACTTGCCGTAATGGGTAAACGTGTTGGTCATGTACCAGTTGAAAAATTCCCGATAGGTCTGGGTCGGGTATTTCGGCGGATTGCCGGGCGTGGTGCAGGTCGGCAGGCATTCGCCGACTGCCTCGAAATTAGGGTTGACGAAACAGGCCAGCGAATAGCGGTCCTTGTCGCGCGGCGGCACTACCCGGTGGGGCGTGGCGCGGAAGCGGTCGTTGGACCATCGCCCGAGAAACTGCCCGGCATTGACGATCAGCGCGCCTTCCGGCAACTCGGGCCAGAACCAGTTGCCGTCCGTATCGAGCACCTGCAGACCTTCTTCGTTGGCCGGCGGCAGGAAGGTCATGAAGCCGGTGTCGGCGTGGGCGTTGACGCCCATTTCATCGACCTCGATATCGGCCTTCGGCGGATATTTGGCTAAGCGGAAATAGGTGTAATGGCCCTCGAACATGGGCTGGAAATAATCTTCCGGTAAATCCAGCGACAGCGCCCACACCGGCAGCAGTTTTTTGCCCAGGGCACCGATAATTTCCATATAGGCTTCGGCGGCGCCGCGCAGCCCGGGGGCGACGTCTTCGGGCAGCCACGGCATTTTACCGTAGAACTGTTCGCCCGCCTGCACATAAGGGTTGTCGTCGGGATAATCCGTGGCGACGACCAGACATTCGACCGAGTCGAGCTTGCGGCTTTCGTGGAATTCCGAATGGGTGGTGATCGCCGAGCGCGACGGGGTATAGCCCTTTTGGTCGCGGGTGACTTTGACGCTCATCTTCACGTCGAGGGGCAAATCGTGGAACCGCTTGGCCTCGGCTTCCAGATTTTTAATCGTCTCGGTCGGCACCCCATGATTGACGATGCACATGAAGCCGATGGTCTGCCAAACTTCGCGCCACTGCTCGGCGAGCGCGGCGATGGCCACCTTATCCCCGGTTAGCGCCGGGCCCACATCGAGCACCGGCAGCGCGCGCCGTTCGATCCCGCGCACGGCCTTGCCGGCCTTAGATTCAACGATTCCATCCATAACGATACCCCCTCGTTAATCGCGCTGGCTCCGAATGGGTGAAGAGCGCGCCCTTATTATTGGAGACCGGGCCATTCTATGTCCGTACGCGGGGGACGGCAACGGCGGTTAACGCCGGAAATTGTTAGTGGCTCTCCGCTTACAACACCGCCGCCAGCCAATCGGCCATGGCGGTGCGGTACTGGAAGGCGTGGTTGTGGCAGCAATGGACGCCATCCTCATCCATCATCAGGGTGGCGTGTCCGGACAGGGCGTCGGCGATGCGCGTTGCTTGGCTCCAGTGGAAAATGCCGTCGCGCTTGCCGTGGACGACCAGCACCGGGGTCTGCACCTGGGCGATGCAATCGTCCAGGGTCGCCGCGCCCATCAGCGCGAGGGCTTCGTCTTCGCTGGCGCCGCCGGTGGCGTGGCGGAAGCCGTCGCGGATCAGCACCGGCATGTTGGGAAAGTCGCTCAGATCGTAGGCGCCGCCGAACACCACAGTGGCGGCGATGCGCGGATCGGCGGCGGCGGCGCGCACCACGTAATACCCGCCCAGGCTGCGGCCCAAAGTGCCGATGCGCGCGGCGTCGATCTCCGGCCGCTGGGCGATCGCCTCGAACACCGCGGCGATGCAGTCCTCGTAACCTTCGGCGAGCGGCGCGGCTTCGCGCACTTCGCCCTGGCCGGGGCCGTCGAAGGCGAAGCTGGCGAGCCCGCGCCGGGCGCACATATCGGCGATGGTGGTGAAGTCCTCCTTGGTCGAATCCAGCCCAGGCACCAGCAGAACGCAAGCCACCGGGCCGTTAGCGCCGGCCGGTACCCGTAAGAAGCCAGGAAGTTTTAACTCGCCGAAGGCGACCTCGATGCGTTCGGCCGGCGGGGTCAGCAGGGGCGCGGCCTCGCGGAAGGCGGCGACCTTGCGGGCCTGCAAGTCGGCTTTTTCCACTGGTGCATGAAAGGCGACCACCTGGCCGCAATGATAGGCGAGGCTGGCCCGCACCAGGGCTTCGCCGGCGCTCAAGCCATGGCCGTCGGCCAGCCTTGTGGCGGCGAGGGCGCGGTAATCATCGCCGATCTCGCCCCAGGTGGCCGGCCAGTCGGCCCAGCCGGCGACCCGGTTGCGCACGGTCAGCACGTCGTTCACGTCGACCCCATCGGCGGCTAGGCGCGGGATCCAATATTCGAATAACTCGGCGGTGAAGGCGTCTTTTTCGGTTTCGGCAGCCATGACGTTTCCTTTCCCAATCCCGTGCCGCGCGCTGGCTCTCGCACCGGGGGTGCATGTATGTTAGCGCTTATAGTATCTCATAAAATGGCGGGAGCGCGCGACGTGTCCATAGCGATTATCGGCGGCGGGATTACGGGTCTGACTTTGGCGCTCAATCTGCATAAGCGCGGAATTGCGTGCCGCGTCTACGAGGCCGCGCCGGAACTAAAAGAGCTAGGTGTGGGCATTACCCTGTTGCCCCATGGGATGCGTGAATTCACCGCGCTTGGGTTGCAGGAAACCCTGTTGCAGGCCGGTATCGAGAACAAGGAGAGCTGCTTCTTCAACCGGTTCGGCCAACTGATCTACAGCGAACCGCGCGGTAAGTATGCCGGCTATGAGTATCCCGAGGTGGGAATCCACCGGGGCCGGCTGCATAGCGCGCTCTATCAGGCTGCGCTGGAGCGGCTAGGCGAAGATTGTGTCCAAGTGAACCGGAAATGCGTTGGCTTTGAGCAAACCGGCGATTCCGTACAAGTATCGTTTGTCGAGACGTCCTCTGGTGCAGCGCTCGAGCCGGTCAGCGCCGATATTGCGATTGCCTGCGATGGTGTGAATTCGACGGTGCGCAAGCAAATTTACCCCGACGATGCGGTGGTCTTTACCGGCATCAACACCTGGCGCGGCACCAGTGTGCGAAAGCCGATGCTCGGCGGGCGTACTTATGTGCGCGTCGGCACGATCCAGACCGGCAAGATCGTGATTTACCCCATCGCCGATGATTACGATGGGCAGGGTAACCAACTGATCAATTGGACCACGGAGTTCCAAACCGAAGGCGCGGTGCAGAACGACTGGAACAAGCCGGGCAAGTTAGAGGACTTTTTCCATCTCTATAAGGATTGGAATTTCGACTGGCTCGACGTTGCCGATATGATCCGTTCCTCAGACAATATTTTCGAATATCCGATGGTCGACAAGGACCCGTTGAAGCAGTGGACCTTCGACCGGGTGACATTGGCTGGC
>JBLHHE010000017.1:0-12971 GCA_047616465.1 Alphaproteobacteria bacterium | reverse complement strand
ACAATGAACTGGTGCCGTTATTCAGCGGCTGGATGTTCGCGTCGAGCCCGGCCCTGTCCGCACTCGAGCATGCCGTCTACGACGTTTGGGTGGTCGATTGTATGAAGGTGTCCAGTTCATCGGCGGATAATTCCGATTGAAAGACGGCCGCGATTTTTATCGCGCTAGAAAGACGTTTTTTGTAATCCCCGCGGTCGATTTCGATCGTACCGAACTGGCGCAAATGTTCGGTCAGGAACTGGGTGTCGAGCAAGGTATAGCCACTTTTGAGGAGGCGCGCCGCCAGATGGCAGAGCGCGACCTTGCTGGCGTCGCGGGCCCGCGAAAACATGCTTTCGCCGAAGAACGCGCCGCCAAGGGAAACACCGTACAGGCCTCCGACTAACTCGCCGTCGAGCCATGTTTCAACCGAGTGGGCGAAGCCCATGTCGAACAAGGCGTTATAAAGTCCTTCGATCTCGGTATTTATCCAGGTCTCGGGCCGCCCCGTCGTGTGTTCGGCGCAGCCTCTAATAACGCCGATAAAATCGGCGTCGGCACGCACTTCGTAGGGGCCGTTTCGCAAGGTACGCCGCAACCTGCGGGGTATGTGAATGTCGGCGAGGGGGAGGACGCCGCGCACGTCGGGATCGATCCAGTAGAGGTCTGGATCGTGGCGGCTCTCCGCCATCGGGAAGATACCGCTGGCGTAGGCGCCTAAAAGAATCTGCGGGGTCAGAACCGTCATCGCCGCCGTTTAGGTTTGTGCCACCAATTTTTCGAGCCAATGAATATCATAGTCGCCGGCCGCAAAGGAGGCGTCATCGATGACGCGCTGGTGCAAGGGGATGGTGGTTTCGATGCCCGAGACGACCATCTCGTCGAGGGCGCGTCGCAGCCGCAGCAGGCAATCTTGGCGGTTGCCGGCATGGACGATCAACTTGGCGACCAGGCTATCGTAGTAAGGCGGCACGGTGTAGCCGGCATAAAGCGCCGAATCGACGCGCACGCCAAGACCGCCGGGAGTGTGAAATTCGGTAATGCGGCCGGGTGAGGGGGCAAAAGTGATGGGATTCTCAGCATTGATGCGGCACTCGATGGCATGGCCGTTGAGCGCGATATCTTCCTGGCGAAGTGACAGAGACTCGCCCGCCGCGATGCGAATCATCTCGCGTACAATGTCGACCCCGCAGATCATTTCCGTGATCGGGTGTTCGACCTGGACGCGGGTATTCATTTCGATGAAATAGAATTCATCGTTTTCGTACAGAAACTCGAATGTCCCGGCACTGCGATAGTTCAATCGCTGGGCCGCGGCGCAGCATATCTCGCCGATCCGTTGACGTGCCACGGCGTCGAGCGAGGGTGCCGGCGCTTCTTCCAAAACCTTCTGATGATTGCGTTGCAACGAGCAATCGCGTTCGAAGAGATGAACCGCATGGCCCTGGCCGTCGGCGAGAATTTGCACTTCGATATGGCGTGGCGTTGCCAGGTATTTTTCCAAATACACCGTCGCATCGCCGAAATTAGTGCGCGCTTCGTTTTGCGCCATGCTCAGCGCGGCGGCCATTTCATCGCCATGGGTGACGACCTTCATGCCGCGCCCCCCCCCACCGGCGGCGGCCTTGATCAGCACCGGGTAACCGATTTCCTCAGCGACTTTGAGTGCCTCTTCCGCATCGCTAATGGCCCCGTCCGAACCGGGCACGACCGGCACGTTGGCGGCGCGCATGGCGGCCTTCGCCGCAACCTTGTCGCCCATTTCGGCAATGTGCGCGGGTGTGGGGCCGATAAAGGCAAAGTCATGCTCTTCGACGATGTGGGCAAAGTTGGCGTTCTCCGACAGAAACCCATAGCCGGGATGTATGGCGTCGGCGTTCGTCACCGTCGCCGCCGAGATGATGGCGGGAATGTTGAGATAGCTTTCAGCTGCCGCTGGCGGACCGATACAAACGCTTTCGTCGGCGAGGCGCACATGCATCGCCTCGGCATCGGCGGTCGAGTGGACGGCGACCGTGGCGATGCCCATTTCCTTACAGGCACGATGAATGCGCAACGCAATCTCGCCCCGGTTTGCGATCAGAACTTTGTCGAACATCGGGTTCGAACCAGCGCTATTCGATTAAGGCGAGAATTTCGCCATATTCGACCGGCTGTCCATCGTTAACAACGAATTGCGCGAGAGTTCCCGAGCACGGCGCTGCTATCTCGTTGAAGGTTTTCATGGCCTCCACCACGAGGACCGTTTGACCCGCCGCAACAGTTTCGCCGGCGCGCACAAAGGGCGGTTCACCGGGCGCCGGCGACATGTAGATGGTGCCGACCATCGGCGATGTGACAGCGCCGGGATGGTTGGCGACATCAGCAGTCTGTCCGTCGTGCCCGGCACTCTCACTCGCCACAGGGAAGGTGATCGGTGTGGCTGAGACGCTGGCGGGCGCCGCGCCTGGCATGGCTACTCTGATCCTTTTGCCGGCATCCTCGAACTCGATCTCTCCGAGCCCAGTTTCGGTCAACAGTTCCGCGAGTTTGCGAACCAGGTCTGAATCAACGTCGAATTTATCGTCCATAATCAGTGCTTTTAAGTCTCGTCGGAAATTTTGGCGGACAATGCCTGTAGCGCCAACACATAACTATCGCCGCCAAAGCCGCAAATCACACCAGTCGCCGCTGCGCTGACATAGGAATGATGGCGGAACTCTTCACGGGCAAAAATATTGGAAAGATGCACTTCGACAATGGGGATCGACAACAGGCGCAGCGCATCATGAACGGCGACCGAGGTATGGGTATAGGCGCCCGCATTGATCGCCAAACCGGCCACACCGTCGCGGGCTTCCTGGATCCAGGCGACGAGCTCACCTTCATGATTGGTTTGGCGGAATTCTAACTTCAAACCCGCCTGCTTGGCCGCCTTGGCGCATCGTTTTTCGATGCCGGCCAAGGTCTCGCCACCATAGGTATCGGGTTCACGCTCCCCCAAAAGATTTAAGTTCGGTCCATTGAGGACCCACACCGTCGGGCTGTCTGCCACGCGTTCGGACCTATGCTCGTGAATGTAGGTCCAGCGGTTATCACAGGGGCCGAGTCACCGCAACGACACCCCGCCGCCAATGTCAGGGATTTTCGGCGCAGACGATCCAGGTCGCGCTGTCGATCTTTACGCCGTCGCTGGTAAGATAGTCTTGAATAGACGCCGTCAGATCGTTGCGAATTCGATCCTGAATGTTCTTCGGCGCTTGGGCGATCGGCTGTGCCATGGGGCCGAGTTGAATGAGTTTACTTACGGTGCCGTCGATATCGCTTTCGAATTCTAGGGCCTGATGGTGCGGGCTTATCTCGATGCGAGCGTATCCGGCATCGGACAATATGGCGGTCACCCGATCCGGCTCGCGAAATGCGAAGGGACCGGGATCGTTGGGGGCTGGCGGCTTGGGACGTTCGAGATATTGCGTCGCTACGGAAATCATAATCGCCATCCAGGGGTTGAGATCGAGCGGTTGCCAGCACACGAACGCCAAACGACCCCCTGGTTTCAGGGCGGCACGTATGTTGGAGAAGGCTGCCACGGGATCGGCAAAGAACATCACCCCGAAACGCGAAAACACCCTGTCGAACGACTGCGGCGCGAAACCGTAGGTCGCGGCGTCGCTATTCTGCAGAGCGATCGAACTTTGTTCCTGAGCCGCCGCGCGTTTACGCGCGCGCTCCAGCATCGGCGTGGAAATATCGACGCCGAGCACATGTCCCGGCGCGCCTACGCGCCGTGCCAATTCAAGGGTCGTGGCGCCGCAGCCGCACCCGATGTCGATGACATGATGGCCGATCGTTAGGTTGGCTGCCGCCATGGCCACTTCGCCGAGAGGGCCGAGCATGCGGTCCTGGCTGTCCATGAACTCGGTCCAGCTATCGCTGGCGGGGCCGTTCCAGAACTCTATTTGCTTAGCGTTGAGGCCGTCGGCTGCAAGGCGCATCATCTCGGATCATCCTCTAAAAATACAATTTAATGTACCAAACTATAGAGTTAGGTATTTATTTCTCACTCACAATCGGGCGATCAGGAAATCTCGCCTTGACCGGCGATTTCGGTGGCGCGCCGTTGGAGTTTCTCCAACAACCCGTCGAGATTTTGCCGTTCTTGATCCGATAGCGCCGCGGCCAGTTGGGATTCGCGGTCTCGGGCAATGGGAACGATTTGTTGGTGGGTGCGCGCCCCCTTGGGCGTTAGTTTCAAGATCGACCGCCGCCGATCTTGCGGATCGGCTTCCCGTTTGACCAGTTTTTGACCGATCAGCCGGGCAACAGCGCGGCTGACGGTCACCTTATCCATCGCGGTGCGGTCACACGCCTCGCTGGCGCTTAGCGGGCCGAAACGGCCCAATACCGCCATCACCCGCCATTCCGGGATGCTCAGGCCGAATAGGTCGCGGTATTCCCGGGCAATTGTGTTGCTCACCGTATTCGACAATATCGAAAGCCGATAAGGCAAAAACTGCTCCAGTACCAATTGGGGTTCGGGATCTTTAATCGTTGTGTTGTTAGGGTTCATTAAACGCCCTTGAATTAGTTTCATATGAAACTAAAATTAAGGCTGCCACAGCATTGGGTCAACCGGTTAACGATGGAGACCTCCATGACAGTGAAATCCAACGAGAGTCAGCCGGGAGGCGGCTCGGATTTGTGGGAGAACCCGCTGGGTACCGACGGCTTTGAGTTCGTCGAATATTGTTCGACCGAACCGGAGAAGCTCGGGGCTGTCTTCGAATTGATGGGCTTTACGGCGGTTGCCCGCCACCGCTCGAAAGACGTCGTCTTGTACCGCCAGGGGACCGTCAACTTTATACTCAACAACGAACCGGGCAGCTTTGCGGCAGATTTCGCCAAGCAACATGGCCCCAGTGCCTGTGCCATGGCGTTTCGCGTCGATGATGCGGCGCGCGCCTACGAACTGGCGCTGGAACGCGGCGCCACCGCGGTACCCAACCATGTGGGACCGATGGAGCTAAATATTCCGGCAATCCAGGGCATCGGCCATAGCCGGCTCTATTTGGTCGATCGTTACGGCGATAAAGGCTCGATTTACGATGTCGATTTTGTCCCAATCGACGGCGCCGATCCGGCGGCTCGGGATGTGGGCCTCACCTATATCGATCACCTGACCCACAATGTGTATCAGGGCCATATGGATATGTGGTCGGGGTTCTATGAAAGTGTCTTCAACTTTCGCGAGGTTCGTTATTTCGTTATCGAAGGCAAGATGACCGGCCTGCGATCGCGCGCCATGACCAGCCCCGACGGGAAAATTCGTATTCCCATTAACGAGTCGGCGGACGATAAAAGCCAGATCGCGGAATTTCTCAACGCCTATCACGGTGAAGGCATTCAGCACATCGCCTTCGGCACCGACGATATTTTTGACACCGTGGAAACCTTGGCGGCACGCGGCGTAACGTTTCTAGACACCCCCGATACGTACTACGACAAGCTGGAGGAGCGGGTGCCGGGCCACGGCCAGGATATCGAACGCCTGCGCCGCGCCCGGATATTGGTCGATGGCGCGCCGACCGAAGGGCAGGGGCTGTTGCTACAAATTTTTACCGACACGGTGATCGGCCCGATTTTCTTCGAGCTGATCAAGCGCGAGGGCAATGAGGGCTTCGGCGAAGGCAATTTTCGGGCCCTGTTCGTGGCGATCGAAGAAGATCAAATTCGCCGTGGGGTGTTAAACTCCGACTAACTATTTGTGCAGTACCTTTGTACGGGTACGCATTTTCTGAGTGTCCGAGGAAACATATAATATAGTCTATTTTCAATAGGTTAGAAAACTTTGTGAAACTGGCAACTCTAAAAAATGGCAGCCGCGACGGCACTTTGGCCGTCGTTTCACGCGATTTGAGCAAGATGGCGCCCGCCTCTGCGGTGGCGCGCACCCTGCAAATCGCCCTTGAGAAATGGACCGACGCGGCGCCGCGCCTGGAGCAATTGTTCGAAGCCGTCAATGCCGGCACCGCCGATGGGATACGCGATTACGATCCCGAAGCCCTCGAATCGCCCCTGCCGCGGACCTATCAGTTTATCGATGGCAGCGCCTATCTCAACCATGTCGAACTGTTCCGCAAAGCCCGTGGCGCCCAGATGACACAGAAGTTACGTGAGGTACCGCTTATGTACCAGGCGGTCAGCGATGGCTTTCTGCGGCCGACCGGCGCCATACCCGTTGCCGATCCGGAATTGGGCATCGACATGGAGGCCGAAGTCGGGGTGATCGTCGATGACGTTCCGATGGGCGTATCGGTCGAAACCGCAGCCCAATACATCAAGCTATTCGTCTTGATAAACGACATCAGCTTACGCGCCTTGATTCCGGAAGAACTCAACACCGGTCTCGGGTACTTTCATGGCAAACCGCGCTCGTCATTGTCGCCCGTGGCTGTGACGCCGGATGAACTCGGCGCCGCGTGGGGATGGCAGCAAGGTACATTTGGAGATGCTGGTGAAGCTCAATCAGGCGCCGATCGGTATGCCCAATTGCGGCGTCGATATGGATTTCGATTTCCCCCAGTTGATCTCCCATGCCGCCAAGACGCGGCCCTTGTGCGCCGGTACGCTGATCGGCGCGGGCGCGATCTCGAATAGGGACCCGGGAACGGGCGTTGCCTGTCTGGCGGAGCTAAGAATCGTACAACAGATCGACGAAGGCCGTCATAAAACGTCGTTCATGCAATATGGCGATAGGGCGACCATCGAGATGTTCGACGCCAATAACCAGTCGGTATTCGGCGCCATCGATCAGGAAGTCATTCCCGCATAGGCCCTGCTTAAGACACTGCTTCTAGCTGCGCCGTGACCGTTCGAAAGACGGTTTCGAACATCTCCGTCGTCAAGCGGCCCGTATTGGTGTTGTAGCGCGAGCAATGGTAGCTGTCGGTCAGGGTTAGAACGCGATCGCCGGCCGGCACCTCGTGAACCGCACAATGGCCAAACGGATAAGCGGCTTTGCGAACGCCCAGCCCGGCGAGAAACGCATTATGGCCCAGTCCGCCCAGCGCAACGACGACACGCAGATCGGGCATCGCTGCGATTTCGCTTTGCAAAAATGGCCGGCAGGCGGCGACTTCCGCCCCGACCGGCTTGTTTTCCGGCGGCACGCAGCGGACCGCGTTGGTCACCCGGCAATCGATCAGGCGCAGGCCATCGTCGGGATGGGCGCCATATTGGCCTTCGGCAAAGCCGAATCTAAGTAAAGTTGCGTAGAGCAGATCGCCGGCATAGTCGCCGGTGAACGGGCGGCCCGTTTGGTTGGCGCCCTTAAGTCCCGGCGCCAGCCCGACGATCAATAATCGGGCGTCCAGGCTGCCAAAGCTCGGGACGGGTCCATTGTGGAACTCGGGAAATTTCGATTTATTTTGGCTCCGAAACTCGACCAGGCGGGGACATAAATCACAATCATGTTGTGGCTGCAGGGTCACCGTCAGGTCGTCTCGGCAGGATCGTCGTCTTCGAACTCGCCCTCGTCATAATCTTCTTCGTAATCATCGTCTTCGTCGTCGTATTCTTCGTCTTTAGGGGCGGGTCGCGGGCTACTATGCTGACGAGAAATCTCGCCACGAAGGCTGGCAAGATCGACAAAATTGTCGGCTTGGCGGCGAATTTCATCGGCGGCCATAGGCGGGCTTACGGAAACCGTGCTCACCACCGTCACCCGGGTGCCCAGGCGCTGCACGGCTTCGATCAACCGGCGATAGCCGCCATCGCCGCTGAGCAGCACGATATGGTCAACCTTGCCGGCAATTTCCATCACATCGACGGTCAGCTCGACATCGATAGAATTGCGGATCCGCCGCCTGCCAGTGGAATCGGTGTGTTCCTTCGCCGGCTTGGTGACCAAGGTGTAGCCGTTGTAATCGAGCCAATCGACCAGCGGTCGGATCGGTGAATATTCCTGGTCCTCGATCAAGACCGTGTAATAGTAGGCGCGGACCAGCGTCGCCTTGGATTTGAACATCAATAGCAGTTTTTTATAGTCGATATCGAAATCGAGAGCTTTTGCGGTGGCGTAGAGATTTGCGCCGTCGATAAAGATGGCGATCCGTTCATTGTTATAAAACATGTAGTTATCGTCCTTATTTAATATTTTGTCTGAAATAAAATGTGAATATCTTGATCGTGATAATGAGACCCGCAACTACGCGTCCCACAAATAATTAGCGCGCCGGGCGGTTATTGTCTATTGCCTTGCCCCCGAGAAAGGCCAGACGGCGTGACACAGCAATCGACGATCCTAATTGGCCTTGGCGCCAATCTGCCGAGCCGCCGCTTCGGCCCGCCCCACAAAACCCTGGAGGCGGCATTGGTGGCGCTGGAAGGCCATGGGGTTCAAGTGGTTAGCCGGTCGCGCTGGTATTCCACGGCGGCGCTGCCCCTCTCCGACCAACCCCGCTACCTGAACGCTGTCGTGGCCGTCGAAACCGAACTATCCCCGGAAAAGATCTTGGAATTGCTCCACGCTATCGAGCACGATTTCGGCCGAAACCGGTCGGTTGCGAACGCTGCGCGGGGGATAGATCTGGATCTGCTTGCCTATGGCAATGTCATCCGCACCCAGAAATCGCCGATTTTGCCCCATCCCCGCCTTGCAGAGCGGGCTTTCGTGCTGCGGCCCCTCTGCGATATCGACCCTGCCTGGTGCCATCCACAATTGGGGAAAAGCGCGCTGGAGCTGGCTGAAACGGTATCAGCAGGCGCCGATGTCCAATTATGGGACGATCCGGACAGATCGGACCTGACTTTGTCATAACTAGTTGGCAGATAGTGCTTTTCGTCTTATATACGGGTAAATTTCAATACTGTGATTTGGAGAAGTCCTATAATGGCACGGGTAACCGTTGAAGATTGCGTTGAAAAAATTCCGAACAGGTTCGAATTGGTTATGATTGCGGCACAGCGTGCGCGCGAAATACTAGCCGGTGCGCCCCTGACCGTCGAACCCGACAACGATAAGAACCCCGTCATTGCGTTGCGCGAGATCGCCGACGAGACGGTTAAACTCGACGAACTGCGCGATTCGCTGGTGCAGAGCCAGCAGCGTCATGTGGAATTCGACCTTCCCGAGGAGGAAGAGGCGGACGAAATCGTCGAATTACTGGAATCCGATTCTCATGTGGCTGGCGTTGACGTAGGGTCGCCTGTCGATGAAGAAAGCAGCCAAATCGAAAGCGTTTCGGATGTGCCGGAAATGCATTTCGACGATGTTGCCGGCTCAGAGGAAGTGGACTAACCAACTATCTGTCCGCCCTTGGTAGCCGTGGTGTTAAATTGAGGAATTGTGAGCCTGGGTGCACAAATGTGAGCCCAGGCCTTTTTGTCCTTAGACGCGAACGGAAATAGGACCAGGCGTACGATGGTCGGGCAACACGAACTGGTGGAACGGGTCAAGGCGTACGATCTCAAGTTCGATGCGGCGTTGATTAATCGCGCCTATGACTTTTCGAAGAAGGCGCATGGCAGCCAGACCCGCGAGTCCGGCGCTCTCTATTTCTCCCACCCCCTCGAAGTCGCAGATATTCTGACCAACTATCGCCTCGATGGGGCGTCGATTGTGACCGCGCTATTGCACGACACGCTCGAAGATACCGGGACGACAGAAGCCGATATCCGCGAAATATTTGGCGACGAAATCGCCCAGCTCGTTGACGGCGTCACCAAGCTCACCCGGCTTGAACTGCAGTCGAACAAAGCCAAACAGGCGGAGAATTTTAGAAAATTCGTCCTGGCGACCAGCCGCGACATTCGCGTGCTTTTGGTCAAACTCGCCGACCGGCTCCATAACATGCGCACCATCGAGCATGTCGATAAACCGGAACGACGCCGACGCATCGCCCGGGAAACGATGGATATCTACGCCCCTCTGGCCGCGCGCATCGGCATGCACGATATCAAGGACGAGTTGGAAGACTTGGCCTTCGCTGAACTAAACCCCGATGCGCGGGACTCGATTTTGCGCCGATTGACCTTTCTGCGTGAAGAAGGCGGCAACCTTGTCGAGCGCGTCATCAGTGAGTTGAATCAAGTCATGCGCGACGAAGGCATCGTGGCCGTGGTATCAGGCCGCGAAAAATCGCCCTATTCGATTTGGCGCAAAATGCAGCGCCAGCAAGTCGAATTCGAACAATTGTCCGATATCATGGCGTTCCGTATTGTCGTCGATGAAGTGCTCGATTGCTATCGCACCCTCGGCATTATTCATGGCCGCTACAGTGCCGTGCCGGGACGGTTTCGCGACTATTTATCGACTCCCAAACCGAACGGTTATCAGTCGCTGCATACGGGCGTTCTGGGGCCCGAGAAACACCGGATCGAAGTGCAAATCCGAACCGAAAAGATGCACGATATCGCCGAGCGGGGCGTCGCCGCCCATTGGCGCTACAGCGATTCCGGCGCCGGGCCCGTGTCGATCACCGGTATTTCCGAGGGCAAGCAATACCGGTGGCTGCAGGAATTGCTGGATATTCTCGATGACGCGGCAGGGCCTGAGGACTTTCTTGAACACACCAAGCTTGAGATGTTCTCGGACCAGGTATTTGGGTTCTCGCCAAAGGGCGAGGTGTATGCGTTGCCGCGGGGATCGACGCCGATCGATTTTGCCTACGCGGTCCATACCGAAGTGGGTGACCATTGCGTCGGCGCTAAGATCAACGGCCGAAATATGCCCCTGCGCACACAATTGCAAAACGGTGATCAGGTTGAAATCCTGACCTCGGAGAATCAGACGCCGTCCCCAAATTGGGAACATTTGGTCATTACCGGCAAGGCGCGGGCGCGCATACGCCGGGTTTTGCGCAATCAGCAATTGCAGCAATACGCCAAACTGGGGCGCGGCATTATCGAGAAAGCGTTCCTGCGCCACGGCGAGACCCTCGACGAGGGAAAACTTGCCGGCGTGCTGACCGAATTTCACGCGCAATCGGTCGAAGACCTCTACGCCCTCGTCGGTCAGGGCGTCCATACGGGGCGTGCGGTAATGCAAATATTGTTCCCCGGCAAGGATGCAGCGGGCGGACGTCAAAGCGGCGGATCTATATTCTCGCTGCGGCGTTCTTCCCGCCGGTCGAGCAAAGCCAGCGCGCATTCGGTGCCGATCAACGGGCTCATCCCGGGTATGGCCGTGCACCTTGCCAAATGCTGTTATCCGTTGCCCGGCGATCGTATTGTCGGCGTTGCCACGACCGGGAAGGGCGTTACCGTACACACCATCGATTGCATGACACTGGAAGCGTTTGCCGACAGCCCGGAACGCTGGGTCGATGTATCGTGGGATGTCGATGATGAAGACGCTGCCAAACAGGTGAGCCGGCTAAACGTAACCTTGGCCAATGAACCCGGTAGCCTGGGCGAACTGGCGAACACCATCGCCCAGTCGGGCGGCAATATTTCGAACCTCAAATTCACCAACCGGAACCCCGATTTCTTCGACATGACGGTCGATATCGAAGTCGATAACAACAAACACCTCAACGACGTGATGACGGCTCTGCGCGCCGGCCGGTCGGTGAGTTCTGTCGATCGGGCGCGCAGCTAGTGAGAGAGTTTCAGCATGAGTACTGATCTGCGCCTTGGGGTGAATATCGACCATGTCGCGACCATTAGAAACGCGCGCGGCGGCGGCCATCCCGATCCGGTACGCGCGGCGCGTGCGGCGGCTCTAGCCGGCGCCGACAGTATCGTTGCCCATTTGCGCGAGGATCGACGCCATATTGCCGACGACGACTTGATACGGTTGATGGAGGCGCTTGATTTGCCGTTGACCTTAGAGATGGCGGCGACCGACGAAATGCTCGATATCGCCTTGCGCCATTGCCCCGAGACGGTCTGCATCGTTCCCGAAAAGCGCGAAGAACGGACCACCGAGGGCGGCCTCGACGTTGCCGCCGGCCACAATCATCTGGCCCGTTTCGTCGATGTGCTCGGCAGTGGCCGGATAATCGTGTCGATGTTCATAGAGCCCGATCCACGCCAGCTCGATGCTTCTCGTTCGATTGGCGCTCCCGCCGTCGAATTGCATACGGGCGCTTATTGCGAGGCGGTGATCGCCGGCGATGGGGAAGCGGCGGCCCGGGAGCTGGAACGGATAGCGCAAGCGTCGGCGTATGGCGTTGAGATTGGGCTGGAAATCCACGCCGGCCACGGCCTAACCTTCGATACCGTCAGCCCGGTTGCCGCAATTACCGAAATCGCCGAGCTCAATATCGGTCATTTTTTGATTGGCGAAGCCATTTTTGGCGGGCTCGAGAGCGCGATCGTTCGCATGCGTTCGTTAATGGATAAGGCGCGCGCCCAAGCCGCCGGCAGCGTCAGCGCATGATCATCGGCATTGGCAGCGACCTGATCGACATCACCCGTATCGAGCGGACCCTTGAGCGGTTCGGTGACCGGTTTGTGCAACGCTGTTTCACCGACATCGAGCGCACCAAGTCGGACCAGCGCGCCAACCGCGCCGATAGCTACGCCAAACGATACGCGGCTAAAGAAGCCTGTTCCAAGGCGCTTGGGACCGGGTTTCGCCGCGGTGTGTTTTGGCGCGATATGGGGGTGATAAATCTGCCGTCCGGAAAACCGACCCTGGCGCTGACGGGCGGCGCGGCGCGGCGGCTGGCGGAAATTACACCGGCGGGAATGAAGCCGATGATCGATCTCTCGCTCACCGATGAACGGCCCATCGCCCAGGCAATCGTCATCATTACAGCCGTCCCCGACATCGGCGGCGACACCTCATAATCCAACGCTGATTGGAAACTGCCATTCGTGACTGGTGATTTCCGGTGCGGCTGGTTAGAAAGCCTGCTGCACGGTATTTACGGCAAGACCGGCTGGCGGCTCCTGGCGCCGACCAACAAAGACGAGAGCATGGCAGAAACCGACGAAAAGAAGAAGAGCGACAGCAAAAGCGAAGGTGGTTGGGGCGAGACCCTGCGTACCATTGCTTATGCCCTGCT
>JBLHHE010000016.1:0-13057 GCA_047616465.1 Alphaproteobacteria bacterium | reverse complement strand
CTTCCGTGCGCGGGCAATCGCGCCAGCTGTGGGGCACTGAGGGCCGCCAGTGGTGAATTTGCCAGCGCTTCTGGACGCCGCCGATGACATAGGGCTCGTCGGCGATATGCTGTTCGGCCGCCGCACGGTCGGGCAGATCTATCAGCCGGAAGCTGCCCAGATCGGCCGTCTCGTCGTCGTTTGTGAACGGTCCGGCGAATAGGGTCTGGTCGTCGAACCCCTTCAGATAGTCGAGATGGGCCGTCCGGTGCTCATCGCGCAAGGCCGCGGAATTGGGTTCGTCATGGATCAAAATCGAAAAATACATGCGTTTACGGTCCTACTTCGCCGGGTCGCCGGAGCGTTCTTGCGCGCCGACTTCGGTCATCAATTGCTCGAGCGCCTCGTAGGGCTGGGCGCCGACCACGCCATAGCCGCCGGCGACGAAGGTGGGTACGCCGGTGACGCCATAGTCGCGTGATTTGGCCCAGTCGGCATCGACCACCGCCTCGAAGCTGCGTTGTGCCAGCACCTCGCGCGCCGCTTCGACCGGCAGGCCGACCGCCTGGACGATCTCGAGCAGCACATCCGCATCGCCGACATTCTTGCCATCGACGAAATAAGCGGTGTAGAGCGCGTCGTGAATGGCCTCGCCGCCCGGCTGGGTCTCGGCCCATGCCCCCAATTCCTGGGCCAGCCGGCTGTTATAGGTGTGGGTGCGCTTGCTATAGGGCAGGCCTTCTTCGTCCATCAAATCTTTCATGCGGGTATAGGCGGCCTCGATGTCGTAGTCGCGCCCGGCGAACAAGTCCGCCATGGAACGGCCCTCGGCCGGGGTATCGGGGTGCAACGGAAAGTGCACCAGCTTAATCTCGACGTCGAATTTCTGTTTTATCTTTTCAATACGCACGGTACTGAGATAACACCAAGGTCAAACGTAGTCGCTGAACACTTCCAGGGTAATGGGCTCGGCCATAGCCGGGTCTCCTTTGCGGGGTGATTTCGTTAAAGTATAGGGCGCGCGGCAAGATTAGAGGAGACTTAAAATGGCACGAATTCCCTACGGCGATATGGCCGGCGTGGCGCCGGAACTGGCCGAAGAACTGGCCAAGCGGCAGCCGGCGAACCTCTATCGCATGCTGGCCAATGGCGGCAGTGCGGCGCTGGGTTATCTGAAGATGGGGAGCGAGCTACGCCACAACGCCGTCCTTGATCCGATGGTGCGCGAGTTGATTATTTTACGCACCGGCTCGCTCTGCGAGGCCGCCTACGAGCTCGATCATCACGAAGTTATCGCCGCCAATATCGGCATGGGCGACGACAAGATTCGCGCCGCCGTCGATGTGGGATCGCAATCACCGATCTTCGATCCGTTCGAAACGGCCCTGCTGCGCTTCGTTGAGGAGGCCGTGAGCGACGGCAAGGCCAGCCAGGCCGCGTTCACCGAACTGGCGAAGTACTATTCGCCCGAAGAGCTGATCGAGACGACCATGCTCACCGGCTTCTATATGCTGACCTCGCGCTTCCTGCAGACCTTCGACATGGACCTGGACGAACACTGAGGGACGTATAAGCGGTGAGGGCAGCGCGCACGGGTCTAAGCGCCGGCGCCGTTACTCCGCCGCGATGGCGAAGTCCGGGGTCTCGAGTTCCGGCACGACCTTTTCCATGAACAACTGGATTTCTTCCAGCAGCTCATCCTTGGGCTGCTGAGCCCAGTGCCAGATCAGGGTGATGTATTCGCAAGGAATGCGCGAATAGATCTCCTGCCAGTCGGCGATCGCGTCGTCGACCGTGCCACCGAGAATGAACTTGTGTTCCTTGATCGACCGAAACGCGGCTTCCGCGTCATGATTGACCGGGTCCACATTGTGGTTTCCGAAAACGCTGTAGAAATTCTTAAAGATGTCGAGATCGTAAGCGCGCACCTTGCGATCGAAGTCCGCCTCTGATTTGCCGATCCGCGTATGCCGGACGATATTCTGATTCTGGCCGAACGCCACTTGACGCCCGTGCTTGGCCGATTCCTCGACATAGACATTCGCCAGCTCGACGACGCCGTCGGTCGGGTTGAAATAACTCGGCCGGAAACCGTGCTTGGCGGCGAACTCGATGGTCGCCCGCGAGCGGGCGACGGCGACAAAAACCGGCGGGTGGGGCTGTTGCAGAGGCTTGGGCACAACGCTGATGCGCCGCAGCACGCCCTCGGCATCGACTTCGCCCTCAGCGCCCGCCTCGCGGGCGATCTCGAAGCCCTCATAGCCGGCTATGCCCGTGTCGTGGGGGAAGGGCGCCTGATAGAACTGGCCGTTGAGCTCGACGGAATCCTTAGTCCAGCAATCGAGCACCATTTCTACCCGTTCTTCGAAGATTTCGCGGTTCTTCAGATCATTCGCGCCGCCATCGGAAATCGTTGCAACCGCGCCGCTGGACTGGCCCAGGACGTTGGCCCAGCGGGACTGATAGCCACGCGCAAATCCGACGAAATATTTGCCATGGGTCAGATGATCGATGATCGCCGTTTCCTCGGCGACGCGGATCGGATCCTGGGTCGCCATGACGTACCCGAAGGCCCCAATGTGCAGATTCTTGACCTGACTTGCCCAATGCGCGTTCAGAATTCCAGGGTTGGGGCCGACCTCATAGCCCTCCGAGTGGAGATGATGCTCGATCGTGGACATACCCCACACGCCCATCTCATCGACGGCCTTGATGATCTCCGACCACTCATGGACGATCTTGTAATAGAGGTCGGCGTCGCGGCCGATCGGCCGTTTTGCGCGCCGATCATGTTCGTCCTTGGCCGGAAAGACAGGATATAGCTGAACGATTACCTTAGGCTTGGCCATGTTGGATTTCCCAGTAGGTGCATGTTTTATTTTTGATTATCGCGACCATGCGAGGCTTCGGATGCACTCCAAAATCGAAGCCGTTTTCATATTCGCTCAATAAAAAATGAAGTCAACCACCGCTCCCTGACAGATGAATCTATCGCCCTGGGGCGAGGGGTTAGCCCGCCGCATCCGCAAGAATCATGTCGGCGCCTTTTTCGCCGATCATGATGGTCGGCGCGTTGGTATTGCCCGAGACCAGGGCCGGCATGATCGAGGCGTCGACCACCCGCAGCCCCTGGATGCCGCGCACCCGCAGGCGTTCATCGACCACGGCGGTGGGATCGCTGCCCATGCGGCAGGTCGTTGTCGGGTGAAAACTGGTGCGGCCGCGCTCGCGAATGTAATCGAGAATTTCGGTATCGCTGACGCAGTCGGGGCCGGGTTCGTGTTCCGCCGTGATAAAGGGCTGGATCGCCGGCTGCGCCATGATGTGGCGCACGGCTTTTAGACCGGCGACGATCACGTCGCGGTCCTTTTGCGCGGCCAGATAATTGGGCTGAATATCCGGTGCGGCGAACGGGTCGGCCGAGGTTATACGCAAATGGCCGCGGCTTTCTGGGCGCAGCAGTGCGGCGACGATGGTGCAGCCGGAAAACGGATGGGCGCCGCTCGCCGGGCTATCGCCGCTGAACATCATAATCTGGGCTTGAATATCGGGCGAGGCGGCGGCCGGGTCGGCGCGAATGAAACCGCCGGCATAGGATGCGCCCATGGCCAGAAACCCTTTACGCAACAGCGCGTAGCGCAACCCGGTGTGGATGCGGCGCACCACGCTATGGGCGACGTCGTTGGCGGTGAACGGCTGGTTGACCTTGTAGATCAACGGTCCGTTGATGTGATCTTGCAAATTATCGCCAACGCCGGGCATATCGGCGACCACGTCGATGCCGAATTGACCCAGTAGTCCGGCCGGTCCCAAGCCGGAGAGCTGCAGCAATTGCGGCGAGTTGTAGGCCCCGCCGCAGACCAGCACGTCACCCTCGGCGTGCGCCGTGCGCAACTGTCCGCCCTGGCTGTACTCGACCCCCGTGGCGCGGGTGCCCTCGAACAGCAGACGCGTGGCATGGGCGTTGGTGGCGACCGCAAGATTGGGGCGTTTGCGGGCGGGGCGCAGATAACCCACCGCCGTACTGCAGCGCCGGCCATTACGCGTGGTCCATTGCGTGGGGCCGAAACCTTCCTGTTGCGCGCCGTTGAAGTCCGGATTACGCGGATAACCGGCTTGCTCGGCGGCGGCGATATAGGCTTCGGCTAAAGGGTGTGTCTCTCCCGGGTCGGACACCGCCAAGGGTCCGCCGACGCCATGGAAATCGTCGGCGCCGCGCTGCTGATCTTCGGCCTTGCGGAAGTAGGGCAGCACGTCCTCATAGCTCCAGCCGGTATTGCCCAACTGGCGCCAATGGTCGTAATCCTCGGCCTGGCCGCGAATATAGACCATGCCGTTAATCGCGCTGGTGCCGCCCAGCACCTTGCCGCGCGGCTGCGGCACCGGCCGCTTAACCCATTCGTCGCCCGGGGTGGTCTCATAAAGCCAGTTGATCTTCTTATTGGTGAAATGTTTGTAGTAACCCAGCGGAATGTGGATCCACGGATTGCGGTCTTCGCCGCCGGCCTCGAGCAACAGCACCCTATGGCGGCCCGACTCGGTTAGCCGGTTAGCCAGAACACACCCGGCGCTGCCGGCGCCAACGATGATGTAATCAAACGTGCCGTCCGTTGCCATCTCTTTCCCCGTTCTCGTCTTATCGCGATTTATCCGCCAGTCCCTGTGACAATAGCGGCGGAACGATTATTCTAACGCCATAACGCGTAATTACGTAAAGGCAGATTCCCATGGGCGATCCGAAGGTAGCGCTAATTGTCGGCGCCGGCGACGCCACCGGCGGCGCCATCGCCCGGCGCTTTGCGGCTGAGGGCTATACGGTTTGCGTGACCCGGCGCAAGGTCGAGAAGCTCGACGGGTTGGTTGCGGCTATCGAGGCCGAGGGCGGAAGTGTCCATGCGTTTGGCTCGGATGCGCGGCGCGAGGAACAGGCGGTGGCGCTGATCGAAGAGATCGAGCGCGACATCGGCCAGATCGACGTCGCCGTCTACAATATTGGCGGCAATGTTAACTTTCCCATCACCGAAACCACATCCAGGGTCTATTTCAAGGTGTGGGAGATGTGCGCCCTCGGCGGCTTTCTGATGGGACGCGAGGTGGCCAAACGCATGCTGGCGCGCGAGCGCGGCACAATCTTGTTCACCGGCGCGACCGCCTCGTTGCGCGGCGGCGACGGCTATGCGGCGTTCGCCGGCGGCAAGCATGCCTTGCGTGCGCTGGCGCAATCGATGGCCCGCGAACTGGCGCCCCAGGGCATTCATGTCGCCCATGTGGTGATCGACGGGTCCATCGATACCCAATTCATCGCCGAGATGTTTCCCGAGCGCTATGCCTTGAAAGATCAGGACGGGATCCTCAACCCCGAGCATATCGCCGACGCCTATCTGATGCTGCACAACCAACCGCGTAGCGCCTGGACCTTCGAGATGGATTTACGCCCCTGGATCGAGAACTGGTAACACCAAACGAGTAAGGCAAACCCCATGGGACAAACTGTAGAGTTCCTCTTCGACGTGGTCAGCCCGACCGCCTATCTGGCCTATAAGCGTCTGCCCGACATAGCCGCGCGCGCCGGGGCGACCATCGTCTGGACGCCAATTTTCCTCGGCGCCGTCATGCAAGGCAGCGGCAACACCCCGCCCGGCACGGTACCGGCCAAGGGCGACTATATGGGCCGCGATCTGGTGCGCTGCGCCGAACGCTACGCCATTCCGTTCGCGCTGAACCCCCACTTTCCGGTGAAAACCCTGCTGATGCAGCGCACCGCAGTTGCATTGCTCGACGACGGGGGCGAGGCCGCGTTGCTGCCCTTTCTCGATACCTGCTTTCAGGCGGTCTGGGCCGAGGGCAAGAATATGGGCGACGGGGTGGTTGCCGCCGAAACCCTGTCGGGGGCCGGGTTCGACCCCGAGGCCTTGGCGGCGCGGGCCAGCGATCCGGCGATCAAGGAAAAGTTCAAGGCCAATACCGACGGCGCGGTGGCGCGTGGCGTCTTCGGCGCGCCGACATTCTTCGTCGGCGAGGAGATGTATTTCGGCCAGGACCGCCTCGACTATGTCGAGGACGCCCTGGCGCTGGCGACGTAAAAAATTATGACAGCGAGGGTTTGGGGTGGCAACGACCCTTAACTGCTAACTGCGGAACAGGCTGCCGAACCGCTCATCGGACGGGAAGGTGGCGATCCGGTCGATCTCTCCGACCTCGTCGTCGGTGAGTTGCCATTCGACGGCGGCGACGTTGGCCGTGACCTGCTCGGGCCGGCTGGCGCCGGCGATAATACTGGGGATCACGTCGTGGCTGGCCAGCCAGGCGAACGACAGCTCGAGCAGCGAGCGGCCGCGGGCCTCGGCGAAAGCGTGTAATGCCTCGACGATCACCATGTTTTCCTCGTTGAAATAACGGTCCGCGAGATGGGGCATTTTGTGGAGCCGGGTGCCGTCGGGAACCGCTCCGCCCTGGCGGTACTTGCCGGTCAGCACCCCGGCGGCCAGGGGATAGTAGGGTAGGAACCCCATCTGTTTTTCCCGCAATGCCGGCAACAGTTCGCGCTCTACCTCGCGCACCAGCAGGCTGTATTCGTTCTGCGCCGAGACGAACGGGCTGAGGCCCAGGCTCTGCGCGTTCCAGTTCGCATCGACGACACGCCACGCCGACAGGTTGGAGCAGCCGATATGGCGGACCTTGCCTTGCGTCACCAGATCGTCGAGCGCGCGTAAAACCTCTTCCATCTGGGTTTGCGGATGCAGCGCGTGCAGCTGGTACAGGTCGATCCAGTCGGTTTTCAGGCGCTGCAGACTGCCTTCGGCGGCATTCATGATGTAGTCGCGCGTGGCGGGGACGACACGGCGCGGCGAATCCTCCAGCGACAGGCCGAATTTCGAGCTGATCACGATGTCTTGGCGCCGGTTGCCGAGAATTTCGCCGAGCGCGCTCTCCGAACCGCCGGACCCGTAGGAATCGGCGGTGTCGAACAGGGTGACGCCAAGATCGAGCGCCTTGTGGACGATCGGGCGGGCATCTTCGGTGCTCATGCGGGCGCCGAAATTGTTGCAACCGAGGCCGTTCAGCGAGACGTGCAGGCCCGAGTTTCCTAATTGCCGGTATTGCATGGCGCCTCCTTTCAACTTCAATATAATTCAATCCTTGCCCGGTAGTAAGACAAGGGGGAGGCCGCTTACTTCTTGTAGGGTAGGCAGGACCATTCCCAGTCGCTTAACCGAATTTCGCCGGTCCGCTTTTGTTCCAGGCGCTGTATCTGGCCGCTTTGAATTTTATCGGCGAGGCCACACCGGCGCTCCGGCATTCTTCGATATTGTCAAACCGCATGCCGGTGTCCCACGTCTCCGCCACGCTCGTCGTGACCAACACGAAAACCAATGCCCAAACCATATCGCCAGCCTCCCTCGCTGCTTACAGCCGCCACCACGGCCAGGGCCAGACTATACCCGATAGCGGACGCGTGTGGTTAGGCACGGTGATGGGGGGACTTGGGGCTAATACCCCAATACGGTTGCCTCGACTGTGCCGAGGACGCCCTGGGGGTTACGGTGTAAAACCTACACCGTGGAACGGGTCATCGATCGGCGTCGGAGAAAACTCCGTTACCGGGGCGGTGGTACGGGCGTTAGGGCTAAACCCGCCGACATTATGTGGGATAGATCAGCGTGCAACAGCTGAAAGCATGGATACTCCGGTTAGGCGCTCAAGTGATTGCAAATCGTCAGAACCGTGCAAAATTTATGGCGAAGCCCATAAACGGGCCGCGTATGGGTCCGGCATCCGGCGGCGATCCTCGGCAATTGGTGATCCTGCTGCATGGGCGCGGCGCTGACGGCGCCGACCTGATGAATCTGGTGCCGATCCTGGCCAAGGCCCTGCCGCACGCCGCATTCGTCGCGCCAAATGCGCCCTATCGCTGCAGCACGGCGCGTGATGGTTACGAATGGTTCAGAGTGCCGGGTTATGACCGCGATCCGGACAAGATCGAGGCCGGGGTCCGGTCTACCGCCTCAATTCTGAATGCCTTTATCGACGACGAACTTGCCGAACATGGGCTGACCGACGATTGCCTGGCGCTGCTCGGTTTCAGTCAGGGTTGTATGATGGCGTTGCATGTCGGTCTGCGGCGGCCGAATGCCTGCGCGGCGATCCTCGGCTATTCGGGCCGCTTGTGTGCCGCCGACAGCCTTTCCAGGGAGATCGCGTCAAGGCCACCGGTGCTGCTCTGCCACGGCGCCTTCGATGGGGTCGTGCCGTTGGAATCGCAGACCCTTGCGGCGACGGCGATCAGGGCGGCGGGCGTCGAGGTAACGACCGTCGAGCGGCCCGATCTGGGGCACGGTTTCGATCGGCCGGCGATCGATGCGGGCGCCGCGCTGCTGGCGCGTACTCTAACCAGTTAAGCTCCCGCGAACGACCGAGTGTCCAGGGGATTAACGTTGTCCTCGTGGCCCCTGTTCCGAGGCAAACCCCATCCTCAGTCGAAGCTGAAGCCGATGGTGCGCAGATGGTAGTACAGCCCGCCATCCTGCACGACGAGGCTGAGCATCATCTCGTCGCCCTCATTGTGATGCTCGTGGAGGTCGGCCGGCGGGGTGATCAAGATGGCGTATTTGCGCCAATCGACGCGCTCGCCCTCGATCACCGAATAGACGTTCTCGCACTGGATCGGCAGGGTCATCGCCACCGAATTATGGCGGTGGGGGCGCTGCACTTCGTGGGCATCGAGCGAGTTCATCGCCAGCGCGATCGACGGATGGGTGTCTTTCATTTTCTCCCGCCGCTCGCTGCTGAAATGCAGGGCCAGCCCGGTGACGTTGGGATCGGCCTTCTGCTCGTCATGCACCAGCGCCATCTGATGGCGAATTTCGGCATCGGTATAGAGCACCGCCTGGGTCGGCGCAGTTTCCGGGCTTGGGGCGTCGAGCTGATGAAACACCAGCTCTGGCTCGTTGGTCACTTGAAACAGCACCGCGCCGTCAACGCCGCCGACCAATTCGGTCTCGCCGCCGCCCGGCAGGGTGAAAATGTCGCCCGACGCCCACTCGATGGTCTCGCCGGCCTTCGACGCGCTGCCCGAACCGGCAATGCCGTAATAGGTCTCGCCCGAGGCGCGAAATTGGCCGGTAAGGGTCTCGCCGGCGCGCACCCGCGCGTAGCGGCCGAGCATCAGCGGCGTGGTGGCAGGGTAATCGAAACCCATGCGCGCGCCCACATCCAGCGCGATCCAACTGGTCGGCGTGTCGGGCGCCATGGCCTGCTCGATCTCGTCGACGAAGACATGCTTGGGAACCGTCGGCCGCTTGACCGTGAAAATATTGGCCGGGCTGTCGTAGCGGGCGCGCTGTTCGAATACCGATTTCGCTTGCGCGGTGTCTGAAAGGTGCTCGTTGGGACCGTCCATGGCTTTTTTCTCCGATTATCTGCGGGCCTTGTATCTGCCGCCGAAAGTATAGTCCTACTCAGAGACTGAAAACAGCTCGTTGAATCCTTAGGGTTTCAGGACCAGTTTGCCCCTAATTTCGCGGGCATCGAGCATCTCGTGGGCGCGGCGCGCCTCGGATAGGGGCATGCGTTCGTAGATCGGCGGGCTGAAAGTACCCGCCGCGAACTGCTCGACCACGGCATCGATAATCTGCTGGCCCTTCTCCGGGTTGCCGTCGAAGGCGTGCCAGGAGAAACAGCGCACCGCGAGGCTTTTACCGGCCCGCGCGCGCATGGCGGCAAACAACTCGTCTTCGGGCAAACCGGCTAGCGCGTTGTACGACACGATCATGCCGAGCGGCGCCAGCATGTCGAGGCTGTCGGTAAACCGCGGCCCGATAAGCTGGTCGAAGGCCAGATCGACGCCGCGCCCGCCGGTCAATTCGAGAGCTTTCTCGGCCACGTTGTCACGGCTGTAGTTGATCGTGTGGGTGGCCCCGAACCCGCTGACAAAGGCGCATTTTTCGTCGGAGCTGGCGCCGGCGATAATGTCGATACCTTGGGATTTGCACAGGTCGATAATCGCCGTGCCCATGCCGCCGGCCGCGCCGTTCGCATAGGCGGTCTTTGGGTTGACGCCGCGCGCGGCCTCGAACAACAAGGCCCAGGCGATGACATAGTTGGGAATAGAAACCGCGTCGTCGAGATCGACGCTGTCGGGCAACGGTGTGACCAGGGATGTGGAAACCGCGTTGTACTCCGCATAGCGTCCGCCGCCAGTGCCGAACACCAGCACCGGCTGGCCCTCTTTGAAGCCGCTAACGCCGGGGCCGACCGCTTCGATATGGCCGCTCATCTCATTGCCGAGGATCGTCGGCAGGGGCGGTTTCCAGCGGTAAATGCCTGAGCGTAGAAGATAGTCGGGCTTGCCGACGCCGATCGCCGCCGCGCGCACCAGCACCTCGCCCTCGCCGGGGCTCGGTATCGGCAGGTCGACGATTTCGATGACTTCCGGGCCGCCATAGGCGGTAATTTGAGCAGCTTTCATATTGGTCTCCGCCGATAGCAACACGCAAAAAAGGCCGCCGGTATGAACCGACGGCCGATTAAGCATAGAATTTAGCAGGCGCGGGTACTAGCCTCGCCGCGGATAACCCTAGTGGGCCGTCGGCGCGGGGGCGCCGAACGAGCGCATCACCATATGAGCGGCGTGGAAGAGCGCGATAAACGCACCGAGTTCCATGATTTCGGGTTCGGTGTAATGCTTTTTCAGCTCGTTGTAGAACGCCGCATCGACCTTGGTTGAATCGAGGAACATCTGGTCGGCATAACGCAGCGCAACCTTCTCGGCCTCGGTAAATAAATCGGAATCCTCATAATCGCCCGAGCCGGCGTCGATTTCCGCTTCCGTCAGGCCCATCTCGCGCGCCTTGTTCGAACGCAGGCCCGAGAAATAGGGGTCTTCGGTAAACCGGGCCAACTGAATGCGGATGATCTCTTTCAGCCGGTGGTCGATATTACCCTCGTTGAACTTCATCAGCATGACGCTCAGCGTCGCCTTGGCCTGTTCCGGCTTGCGCGCGATGATGCGCGCGAACGTGCCGCCGGGCACGCCCAACTCCTCGCTCTTCACAACCAGGTCGCGCAGTTCAGGATCCTTGATCTCGTCGAGTTCCAGGGGGGCGATGAAGGTCATTATTCCGCCGCCTGCAGCGATGAGGGCGCCGCCCCATAAAGTCGTTCCGACTCTTCCTGGCTGACCAGCCGGCCGTCGGGCGAGAACATGGGATAGAACTTCAACGTGCCAAAGAAGGTGTGGTAGCCCAGGTTGAACAACAGAAAGTTGCCCAGCTCGACGATTTCGTCATCGCTGAGATGCTGGCGCAATTCCTCATAGTAGGCGGCGTCGATTGCATCGGGATCCGACACGATGAGATCGACATGGCGCAATATCGCCTTTTCTTTATCGTCTAGATTTTTGCTGTTGGCATAGTTCTCGATGCCGTCGTCGAGGAGATTTTCGTCAAGTCCTTGCCGCTTCGCCGAAGCAGACCGAACATTGCCTCAATAGCTACAGTGGGCCTGGCGCGACAGCGAGACCCGGATAATCTCCTTGAGTTTATGACTGAGCTCGCCCTTATTAAAAGCGGTGGTCCAGGCCACATACATGGCTTCGGCGAGATCGAGATTGTGGCCCATCATGGCGTGGAAGCCGGGATCGGGCGCCCGGTGCTCAAGGCTCTGCTCGATATACGGTTTGAGCTTGGTTTTTTTCAGCTCGTCGATATCGAGCATGGTGATATTCGGTGCCATGCGTTTGCTCCTGTTATTGCTGCCGGGGCGGATGCCTCAGGCGTGCGTCTCAACAACTTTCATTAATACTTGCCGACGGTCGACGCCGGTGCGGGTTTCGACCAACTCGCCATCTTTGATGAATAACAGCGTTGGGGTCGAGCGAATACCGTAACGGTCGAGCAACGCCATATTGTCTTCCGCTTTGACGGTGCCGATCTGCACATTGTCCGGTACCTCGGGCGCCATTTGCGTCAGCACTTTCGCCAACTGACGGCACGGCACACAACGATCGGCCCAAAAATCGACGAGGGTCAGGCCGGCATGTTGCAGCACATCGGCGTCGAAATTCTGCTCGTTGAATTCTGCAAGACTTTCGTGCGCCATAGCTCTTTCCTGTTCTGCGCCGGCGACCGCCAGTGCCATCAATTTAGTCCGCCAAGGTAGCCCATGCCCTTAAAACAGTGCAATCCCCGATGGCGGACCGGAGGGTTGCACCCCACACATGCAACCGGGCCTGCTTCTGCGGTCGATTCTGCGTTAGTTACCCCTAACATTGCCCTAAATCCCGCGAAATCAAACCGCGAGCACTACCCTGTCGATGATCGGCCCAATTAATGCGACACTAACCATAACAGGCCCCAGGTGAGGAAACCGAAAAATGACCGACAACAAAGCACCCAAGCTTCGCTCACAGATGTGGTTCGACAATCCCGGCAATCGCAAGATGACGGCCTCGTATATCGAGCGTTACCTCAATTACGGCATCACCCGCGAAGAGCTGCAATCGGGCAAGCCGATTATCGGCATCGCCCAAACGGGGTCCGACCTGTCGCCGTGCAACCGCCACCACATCGAACTGGCCAAGCGGGTGCGCGACGGCATCGTCGCGGCCGGCGGCATCTGCTTTGAATTTCCCGTTCACCCGATCCAGGAGACTGGCAAGCGGCCGACCCCGGCGCTGGACCGCAACCTGGCCTATCTCGGTCTGGTCGAGGTGTTGCACGGCTACCCCCTCGACGGGGTGGTGCTCACGATCGGTTGCGACAAGACCACCCCGGCCTGCCTGATGGCGGCGGCGACCCTCGACCTGCCGGCCATCGCCCTGTCGGTGGGGCCGATGCTGAACGGCTGGTTCCGCGGCGAGCGCACCGGCTCGGGCACCATTCAGTGGAAGGCCCGCGAGCTGTGGGCCACCGGCGAGATCAACGACGAAGAGTTCACCGACCTGATTGCCTCTGCGGCGCCCTCGGTCGGCTATTGCAACACCATGGGCACGGCCACCACCATGAACTCCCTGGCCGAAGCATTGGGCATGCAATTGCCCGGTTCGGCCTCGATCCCGGCGCCGTATCGCGAACGCGGG
>JBLHHE010000015.1:0-13066 GCA_047616465.1 Alphaproteobacteria bacterium | reverse complement strand
GATGAGGTGATGATACGCGAGGTTATTACCTGCCAGCGCGACGATACGGTGAACCATTTGATGACCGTGATGACCGAGCGCCGGATCCGGCACCTGCCGGTGGTCGAGGATGGCCTGTTGGTGGGCATTATCTCGATCGGCGATGTGGTGAAACGCCGGATCGAGGAAACCGAATTCGAAGCAGAGGCGCTGCGCCAGTATATCGCCACGGGCTGACGCCCTAGCGAGCCGCCTCGCGTTAGCCCGAAGCGCGCGCTTCGATGGCCTCCATATCGTCATCGGAGAAGCCGAAATGGTGGCCGATCTCGTGGATCAGCACGTGGCGAATGACATGGTACAGATCCTCTTCGCTCTCGCACCAATAGTCGAGCAGAGGCCGCCGGTAGAGATAGATACGGTCGATGTCGGTCAGCGTGTCGGAGATGCTTTTCTGGTCGAGGCTGATACCCTGATACAGCCCCAACAGATCGAAGGGGCTTTCCAGGTCCAGCGCCTCCAGGGTTTCGTCGTCGGGAAAATCAACCACGTGAATGGCCACATCGGCCAGGTGCTGCGCCAGCGCACCCGGGATCGTCGCGAACGCTTCCGATGCGATCGCTTCAATATCATTGAGCGTTGGTGCGCTCGAATATTTTCCGGTGGCCGCCATAACCCCAGATATAAGCCTGCTTGATCTTGCCGCCAAGCGCCGCCAGTGTGGTCGCACAACGAACGCGGAAGATGGAGGAGACAGCTATGGCGGAAAAACTAAGCGGCGAGGCGCGCACAGCGGCTTTGGCGGGCTTATCCGGCTGGGCCCTGGTCGACGGCCGCGACGCCATCACCAAAACATTCGCCTTCAAAAATTTCAACGAGGCCTTCGGCTTCATGAGCCGCGCCGCCCTCAAGGCCGAAGCCATGAACCATCATCCCGAATGGTTCAATGTCTGGAACCGGGTCGAGGTGACCCTGTCGACCCACGACGCCGGCGGCCTAACGGCGCTCGATATCGAACTGGCGACATTCATGGATAGGGCGGCGTAAGCCCCTCTCCCGTTGGGAGAGGGTAAATTACTTCGCGGCCATCCTGAGCGCGCCGTCGAGGCGGATGACCTCGCCGTTGATCAACACGTTATCGCAGAGATGCAACACCAGCTTGGCGTAGTCCTTCGGCGTGCCGAGACGCTTGGGAAATTCCGGCTGCTGCGACAGGCTTTCATAGGCTTCCGGCGGCAGGCCGGCCATCATCGGCGTGTCGATCAGGCCCGGCGAGATGGTGTTGACGCGGATGCCGCTGCGCGCCAGCTCGCGCGCCGCGACGATGTTCAGCGCGACGATGCCGCCCTTCGACGACGCATAAGCGGCCTGGCCGATCTGGCCTTCATAGGCGGCGACCGAGGCGGTGTTGATGATCAGGCCGCGCTCATCGTCTTCCATCGGCTCGGCCTCCTGCATGTCGGCGGCGACCAGCCGGATCATGTTGAAGGTGCCGATCAAATTGACCTTGATCACCGCCTCATAGTCGGCAAGCGGTAGCGGCCCTGTGCGGCTGACGATACGGCCCGGCGTGGCAACCCCGGCGCAGTTAATCAACAACTGGGCGATGCCATTGGCCTCGCGCGCCGCGGCGACCGCCGCCACGGCACTGTCGGAGCTGGTGACATCGCATTCGATGGCGATACCGCCGCATTCGGCGGCAACCGCGCGGGCGCCCTCCATGTTGACGTCCATCACGGCAACTTTCATGCCCTGTGCGGCCAGTGTGCGGGCGCACTCTGCGCCGATGCCCGAACCACCGCCGGTTACAATCGCGGCTCTGCCTTGCAAATCCATGACAAATTCCCCTCGCCTGTTGTTTTTATCGCTGTCGGTTTTACGTGTTTTCTATAGCCAAGTTAATCGGTTGGCGCCGGCTATTGGGCGGCCTCTAGGGGTTTGGGTATATTCACACCGCCCAGGGGGCCGACCGCTTTCTCGATCAGCGGGATAACCTCGTCGCCGAACCGGCGGATCGACTTCATGACCACCTCATGGTCTGTGCGCCCGATGGTCATGTAGAGGGCGATATGGCTCGAGCCCACGCGGGTGATTTCATCGGCCAGGCATTCAGCGACGGTTTCCACATCGCCGATCGGGTTCCATTTCAGAATGTCCTCGGGCGACATCTCGCCGTCGAACGCCTCTTCCGGTAGCCAGGCGGCCGGCAACTCGGTTTGGCCCTGCCGCAGATAGCGCGACAACCTGACCTGATAACGGGCATTCTCGGCAAACGCCAAGGCTTCGTCCTTGTCATCGGTCACCAGGCAATAGCGCAGGGTAGCGAAACGCAGGTCGCTGATGCTGCGCCCCTCGGCCTGCCAGGTTTCTTCGGTTTGGGT
Organism: Alphaproteobacteria bacterium; assembly: GCA_047616465.1. Classification (GTDB taxonomy): domain Bacteria; phylum Pseudomonadota; class Alphaproteobacteria; order UBA6615; family UBA6615; genus JABDJY01. Next base: position 10,709 of record JBLHHE010000015.1, on the reverse strand, counting down.
CCGCGCGGCGACTAGCGTATCGGTATCCTGGCCGAAACCGGAGACGATGAACGGATAGGGTCCGCGGGCCGCTCGGCGTTGGGAATCGGGACTGTTGCCGGCGATCCAGATTTCCGGGCGCGGCGATTGAATCGGACCGGTCGTGAAGAAGGTTTGCGGCAGGTCGATATACTTGCCGTGATATTCGACGCTTTCCTGGCCCACGCCCTGGTTGATCAACTCGATCCATTCGTCGGCGACGTCGCGCGCTTCGTCGAGGGTGATGCCGAACCGTTCCAGCTCGTAAGCCTGATAGCCGCTGCCGAGACCCAACACCAGACGCCCTTCGGCGAGATTGTCGGCAAAGGCGATCTCACCGAGCAATCGTGCGGGCTCGTACAGCGCCGGCAACACCGCTGCCGTACCCATTTTAATGCGCAGGGTCTGCGGCGCCACATGGGCGACCATCAACAATGGCGACGGCGTGATCGAATAGTTGGTAAAATGATGCTCGGTAAACCACGCGACGCCAAAGCCGGCGCTCTCGGCCGCCTGCACTTGTTCGACCGTCTGGGTGATCAACGACGACACGCTCTGCGAACGGTCGCGCCGGTTCATCAGATTAAATATTCCAAAGTGCATTTTGCAGTCCTCCCGAGCAGAGCTATTTACCGCTGAGCGGGGAAGCGGAGTCAAGACGCGCGCGCTCGATCAACGCCGCCCGGCGTACGATGTAGATGGCGCTAACGGTGATGATCAACGCGCCGACGACCGACACCCCGTCGGGAATCTCGCCGAAAGCCAGAAAGGCGATCAAGGCGATAAAGGGTAGCCGCAGATAATCCAACGGCGCGACAGCAGATGCCTCGGCCATAGAAAACGCCCGGCTGGTGCAGACAATACCGGTCGTGCCCAGCACCCCCATGGTCGCCGAAAAGCCCAGGGTCGCCCAGGTCGGGGTCACCCACACCGGCACCGCCATCAGCGCGAGCACCAGCGCCGACCACAGGGTCTGATACATCACAATCGTGGTCGTCGACTCGCTGGCGCTGAGACGTTTGACACCGATAAACCACCAGGCGAGCAGGAACGCCCCAAACACCGGCAGCAGGGCCACCAGCGGGAAGTCCGCAAATCCCGGCCGCAGGATTATCAGAACACCGATAAAGCCGATCGCCGTTGCGCCCCAACGGGCGAAATCGACCCGCTCTTTCAACATCAGCGCGGCGATGATGGTGGTGAATAAGGGCGCGGTAAAATTCAGCGCCGTCGCTTCCGCCATTGGCATCTTCGACAGGGCAATGAAGAACGACGCCGTCATGATCACCGTAAGCATTGCCGTGGCGAAATGAAGTCCGTGGCGCCGCGTCCGCAAAACAGAGCCGCGTCCGCGCAGCAACAAGGGCAGCATTATCGGCAAGGCCCACAGAAAACGCAACGCCGAGACCTCCAACGGATGCAATTCCGCGGCGACAATGCGCACCAGCGAATGGTTCACCGCCAAAGCGCCCGTGCCCAACACCATGAACAGGGCCGCCACCACCGGCCGCGGCAGGACGAACCGTGTTTGCCCGACGCTTGTCACGGTGTGGCCACCGTCGGCGGGTGACGCGCCGCCAAGGCTTCGCGCCGCGCGATATAAACCGCCGCACCGGTGATCACGATAGCGCCTACCGCCGACCAGATGTCGGGCACTTCGGAAAACCAGATGAACCCGATACCGGCGGCGAACAGCAGACGCACAAAATCGAGCGGCGCGATCGCCGACATCTCGGCGAGCGCCATGGCGCGGGTCAGCAACAAATGCGCCAACGTCGCCAACAAACCGCATAACACCAGCGCCCCCAGCACCGCCCACGACGGGGTCTGCCAAACGAACAACGCCGGTATCAGGGTGAACAACGACAGATAAAAACTAAACGCCAGCACAACCGTGCGCGTGTTGTCGGTCTGCGAGACAATGCGGATGATCATCATATTGCAGGCGATGGTGGCGGCGCTGCCGATCGACAGCAAGGCGCCGGTCGAGATAACCTCGACGCCGGGCCGCAGCATGATCAGAACACCGATAAAACCGAGAGCGCAGGCGGTCCAACGGCGCGCCCGCACCACCTCGTGCAGGACGAACGGCGCCATCATGGTGGCGAACAAGGGCGCGGTAAAATTAAGCGCCACCGCTTCGCCGATGGGCAACACAGCCAACGCGCTGAACCACATCAACGTGCCGGTTGCCGACAAGGTGCCGCGCAGCAAGTGCAGACGCGGGCGCTTCATGCGAATGCCGGCCAGGCCGCCGCGCATCACCAGGGGCAGCATGAACAAAAGGCCGCTGAACGAACGCAGGAACGCCGCCTCGAACGGATGCACTTCGCGCGTTGCGAAGCGGATAAGACCGGCCGTTATGGCGAAGAAAAAGGCCGAAATCACCATGTACAAAGCGCCCCGGACGGGCGCCGACATGGCAAAGCGGCCCTCGAAGATAGGAGCGAGCATGGGCGGCACACTAGACGACGAACAAGGACGAAGATACGCCCCTCGTGCAAACCTACCCTGCGCTACGGCGGGCCATGCGCCCCAAGGCTAGGCACCCGGGAAACGCTGCGGCATACTAGGACCGCCGGCGCACGGATGCGCCGGGGTGGGCCGCGTTGACATCGCGACTGCTACGGTGTTTATCAGCCGCGTGTTTTGCCCCGGCGTGGCCGGGGATGGAGGGCAGCCGTCAACGAACGCGCTGTCGAAGCAAGAAATGAATAACGATATATCGGGGCGAATTTATGAGTGATTCCAAAAAAGTTTATCCCGACGCCACGGCGGCGCTCGACGGTTTGCTGTCCGACGACATGACCATTCTGGCCGGCGGGTTTGGCCTGTGCGGTATTCCCGAGCATATGATTTTGGCGATCCGCGACTCCGGCGTGCAGAACCTCACGGTGGCGTCGAATAATTGCGGCATCGACGATTTTGGGCTCGGCCTGCTGCTGCAGACCAAGCAGATCAAAAAAATGATCTCCTCCTATGTCGGCGAAAACAAGCTGTTCGAAGAGCAGTTTCTGAACGGCGAGCTTGAGCTGGAGTTCAACCCGCAAGGCACGCTGGCCGAACGCTGCCGCGCCGGCGGCGCCGGCATCCCGGCCTTCTTCACCAAGACCGGTGTCGGCACGGTGATTGCCGACGGCAAGGAAACCCGCGACTTCGACGGCCAGACCTATCTGATGGAGCGGTCGCTGACCGGCGATTTGGCCATCGTCACCGCCTGGAAGGGCGACAAGGCGGGCAATTTGGTGTTCCGCAAGACGGCGCGTAATTTTAACGCGCCGATGGCGACAGCCGGCAAGACCTGCGTCGTCGAGGTTGAACATCTAGTCGAGGTCGGCGACATCGAACCCGATCAAGTTCATTTACCCGGCATCTATGTCGACCGCATTTTCGAAGGCCATAATTTCGAAAAGCGGATCGAACGCCGTACCATCCGCGAAGCTTAATCAGCGCGAACGTACAGAAATAAAGGAGACATTCAATGGCTTGGACACGCGATCAAATGTGCGAACGCGCGGCGTTGGAACTGGAAGACGGGTTCTACGTCAATCTGGGGATCGGCATGCCGACCCTCGTCGCCAATTACATCCCCGACACCATGAGCGTCACGTTCCAGTCGGAGAACGGCATGCTGGGCATGGGCGCGTTCCCCCTCGACAATGAGGTCGATGCCGACCTGATAAACGCCGGCAAGCAGACGATTACGGAGCTTCCGGAATCGGTCTATTTCGATAGCGCCACCTCGTTCGCCATGATTCGCGGCGGCCATATCGACCTGTCGATCCTCGGCGCCCTGCAGGTGGCGCAGAATGGCGACCTGTCCAATTGGATGATCCCGGGCAAGATGGTCAAGGGCATGGGCGGCGCCATGGATCTGGTGGCCGGCGTCCGGCGCGTCATCGTGCTGATGGACCATAACGCCAAGGACGGCTCGCCGAAGCTGCTCAAACAGTGCGACCTGCCGCTGACCGGCGCAGGCGTTGTCGATACGGTGATTACCGATCTCGGCCTGTTCGAAATCAAAGGCGGCCAGCTTTACCTCACCGAGCTGGCGCCGGGCACCACGCTCGACGAGGTCCGCGAGCGAACCGACGCCGAATTTATACAATAGCGCTAAAGTAGTCGTCGTATGCGGCAGACCATGATCGATCTGCTGACACGACGGCCTACCAACCGCTAGCGCCCCCTCATGGCCGCACCGCGTAACGAATTGGCGTCCGGCCTGGCGGCTGGCCTGCTGGTGCTGTTCATATTTTCCGGCACCCTGGTGGTGTCGCGCATGGGCGCCACAAATACCCTGACGATTTACGACGTCGCCGCGTTGCGCTTCGGCATCGCCGCCATCTGCATCGTACCGTTTCTGGGCAAGGTCCAATGGTCCCATCTCACCTGGCGGCGCGCGGTGACCCTGGCCATCGTCGGCGGCGCGGTGTTCGCGCTGTTCCTGCTCGGCGGCTTCGTCTTCGCCCCCGTGGCCCATGGCGCGATCGTCGTCAACGGCGCCATGCCGATCTTCGCCGCGCTGATGACCTGGTTTATTTTCCGCGAGGGGCTGGGACGCTGGCGCATTGCCGGGATCGCCATAATCGTCGTCGGGGTCGCGGCGACCGGCTGGGACGCGCTGCAGTTCGGCGCCCCGGGCCAGTGGCGCGGCCACTTGCTGTTTCTCGGTGCGGCGGCGTGTAACTCTGGCTTTCTCACCGCGGTGCGGGGCTGGCGCATCGGCGCGATTGAAGCCCTGGTCGCGGTGATGGGATTGAACGCCCTGATCTATTTGCCCCTCTGGTGGCTGTTCCTGCCCTCCGCGATAACCCAAGCGCCATGGCAGGAAATTGCCCTGCAAGGCCTCTATCAGGGCGTCATCGCAGGGTTCATTGCCGGATTCATGATCGCCTATGCCGCCCGCACCTTAGGTTCGACCCGTCAGGCGGCGATCATGTCGGGCGCGCCGGCCTTGGCGCTGCTCATGGCGATCCCGCTGCTCGGTGAGATTCCGTCCTGGATCAGTATTGCCGGGGTCGTCATCGTCACTATCGGTATCCTGGTGACCCTAGGCTCCAGCCTATTCCGCCCTGCCCGTCCTGCGCCCACCAGCAGCAAACCTGACGCGTCGTGAGCGCCCGCCCACCAAACTATATGGTCGGGCTGGCCTGTGGCCTGGCCGTCCCCTTCATCTGGGGCGCCTGGATCGTCGCCTCGCGCTTCGGCGTCACCCATTCGCTGACGGCCTACGATGTGAGCGCGCTCAGAGTGGGCGTCGGTAGCCTGGTGGTCCTGCCGATCCTGCTGACCCGAGGACTTAGCGGGCTGGCGCTCGGGCGAGCCTTTGTCATATCGGTCGGCGCCGGTGCGCCTTTTGCGCTGACGTCGTTCACCGGCATGGCGCTGGCGCCGGTTGCCCATGCTGGGGTGCTGACCAACGGCTCCATGCCGATCTTCGCCGCAATATTGGGGGTGTTCTGGCTACGCGAATACCCCGGCCGCCAGCGGCTCCTGGCGATCGCCTTGATCATCGTCGGTGGCCTGTTGATCGGCGGCGACAGCTTTACCGTCGCCGCCGCCCCCTGGCAGTGGCTCGGCGATCTGTTACTGGTCGCGGCCGGTGCGGTGTTTGCGCTGTATATGACGGCGCTGCGCAAATGGCAGCCGGAAATTATGCAGACCATCGTCGCCGTGCCGGTGGTCAGCGCAGTGCTCTATCTACCCGTATGGGCGTTGTTCTTGCCCTCTGAGCTGTTGCGCGGCGAAGCCTTTCCGCCCTGGCCGGAAATCGCCTTGCAGGCCGGCTTCCAAGGCGTCATCGCCAGCGTCATCGTCGTCACGCTGTTGACGCGCGCCACCCGCTCGGTCGGCGCCACGACGATCGCCGTATTCCTATCGGGCGCCCCGGCATTGGCCGTGGTGTTCGGTATTTTCCTGCTCGACGAACTACCCACTTTGCTGGCCTGGGCTGGTCTCGCGGTCACTACTGCCGGTATGGTGTTGGCCGTCGAACGGCGGCGCGCCGCTCATCAGACGCCACAACAGACCTAGCGGGCTTGATCGAAGCTATGGCTGACGATATCTATCTCGAGCACTTCCAAACCTTTGCCGCGTACAATCGCTGGGCAAATAGGAGGCTCTATGATGCCTGCGCGGAATTGTCTGACGTCGATTACCAAAAAAATAAAGGCGCTTTTTTCGGCTCAATCCATGGCACTCTGAATCACATTCTCGTCGGAGACCGGGTTTGGCTGGGCCGCATCGACGACGTGGACCCGGGCATAAAGGCACTCGACGAAATTCTTTTCGAGGATCTCGCCGAGTTGCGCACTGCCCGCGAAATCGAAGACGAGCGGATCATCGGCTTGGTAGATAGCCTTGATAGAGATGGGCTGCTGACCGATCTCCACTACACAACGACCTCCGGCGAGCCGCAGGTAACACCGCTACGGCGCGTGTTAACACATGTTTTTAACCATCAAACCCACCATCGAGGCCAGGCGCACGACATGCTATGCCAAGCGGCTGGGGACGCGCCGCCCCTCGATTTGATCTACTTCCTACGCGAGAGCGATTAGCCTGCCGGCGCCCTCAGCACCATGCGGTTGATCGCGTTCATCACGCCGTAGAATTGGTCGAACTGGCGCTTAAAGGCGTCATAGCTCAGATCGGCGCGTTTTTCCTGGATCACCCCATGGATCGCCGCCAGATCGCGCTGGCCATCGCACAGCGCCACGATGGCTCGAGATAGCGGCGGCACCGCCATCTCCATCTTATGGCCTTCCATCGCCACCGTGATCTTGCCGCCCGCCGGCATCTGCGTTGCCGCGTTCTCTGGGGTTAGAGCGATCAATATCGGGATCGCTTCTGGCGTATCGGGCGACGGCGGCACTACCGAATTTTCCACCCGCACGGCATAGAAGACGTGCTGTTTTTGATTGCCCAAATAGAGCTCGGCGAAAGCCGCCCGTTCGAGCATATCGAATTCCGCCAGCGCTTTTTTGAGCTGCGGATCGCGCACCAGATAGCGCGGGTCGTAGCGGTAGGGCTCGACAAAAGTCACCAGGCGCAGCGCGGCCGACGCGGCAAGTGCAGCCATCTCCGGCACCCGGTAAGCGCGGTCGCGGGCGTGTAGAAACAGATCGTAGAGGCCCGGATCGCCACCTTCTTTGTGGTCGCGCACCAGCCCGTTGCGGTTCAGCCACGCGGTCGCCGGCAGGCTATCCACCAGACGCCGGGTCAAGGCGACCCTGGCCTTGTCGTCGCCATCGCCCGGCGGCGCCAGCACGGCCATCATGTCCTGCACATCGTAGACACCGGTGCGGCCGAGCGCGCCATAGACCATCACACCTAGGCCGCCATCGGGCGTCAATACGCCGGTCAGCGCCGCCAAGCCGGCGTCGGGATCTTCGAGATGATGAAGTACGCCGCAACAATCGATGTAGTCCCACGGGCCCGGCGCAATGTCGGCAACGTCTAGCAACGATCCCCGGACGAAGCGGATATTATCGAGCCCGCGCACTTGTGCCCGTTCCTGGGCGATGGTCTGGCTGGGTTCGCTTTGATCCAGATGGACCACCTCACCCGGCACCCCTAAATCCGTCATCTGCTGGGCCAGCATGATCGCGGCATCGCCGGTGCCGCCACCGGCAACCAGCACCGACAATGGCTTGGTCAGGTCGCGTCTGCCCCCGAACACATAATGATTGAGCTCGACCAAATTGCTCGGCGAGCCGGTAATCAGACGTTTTTTCTCGTCCGCCGGCTTACGCTCGGGATAGGGATAGGCCTCATACTGCGATTTCACCAGTTGGTCGCGCCGGCCGCCATCGGTCCCGGTGTCGGTCATAAGCGTCGCTAACCGTCGATATCGATCACGAGCCGGCCGGTCGCCTGACGGCTTTCCAGCACCCCCAGCGCTTCCGGCACCTGGGCTAGCGGGAACACCTGCGAGACGTGGGGCTTCAAGCGGCCCTCGGCGTACCATTTCTCGAGTTCTTTGAACGTTGCGCGGTATTTTTCGGGTTCCTTGGTCTTGTAGGCGCCCCAATAGACACCGATGGCGCTGATATTTTTGACCAGTAAGTAATTGGCTGGAATTTGCGGCACCTCGCCGGCGGCAAACCCGATCACGAGCAAGCGTCCGCACCAGGCAAGCGAGCGCAGCGCCGCCTTCGACAACTCACCGCCGACCGGGTCATAGACCAAGTCGACACCGCGCCCGTCGGTGAGTTTACGCACGGCTGCGCGCAGATCGTCATCGACATAATTAATCCCGTGATCGGCGCCGTGGGCCCGCGCCAAATCGAGCTTCTCTTGCGACGAGGCCGCCGCAATCACGGTAGCGCCCAGCGCCTTACCGCATTCGACAGCGGTCAGGCCAACGCCACCGGCGGCGCCGAGCACCAACAGGGTCTCACCGGCTTTCAGCCCGGCGCGCTCGGTCAGCGCCAGATGGGAAGTGCCATAGGCGACCGGGAATGCCGCGGCGGTCACAAAGTCCATGCCCGCCGGTATAGGGAAAACATCGGTTGCCTTCGCGGCCACTTCCTCGGCGAACGCGCCGACACCCGGTACCGTCATGACGCGGTCGCCGGGGGAAATACCGGTCACGCCCTCGCCGATGGTCAGAATTTCGCCGGCCGCTTCCAAGCCGGGTGAAAACGGGAAGGCCGGCTTTTCCTGATACTGGCCCCGCACTAACACGATGTCGGCGAAGTTAACCCCGGCCGCCCGCACGCGCAGCGTCACCTCACCCGGCCCGGCCACCGGCGACGGCGCCTCGCCGAGCGTCAATGTCTCGGGTTCACCCCACGCCTTGCATAATATCGCGCGCATCTACTCGCCTTCTCGTTCCTGTGGAAGCCGCGCTCACCTTGCCTCGTGACCGCCGTCCGTGCAAGTTTGCCGCCCATGATGGCAAATACACGCGGTTATTTCGGCATTGGCGTCGAGGGCATCTCGAAAGCGATGAATGTGGGCTCGATCATGCGCTCGGCGCACGCGTTCGGCGCCAGTTTTGTATTCACGGTCGGCGCTATCTATCAGGAAGGCGAGGGTAGAAAATCCGACACCTCCGATGCCCAGGAACAGCTACCGCTTTACGAATTCGACGATGTGAGCGGGCTGCGGCTGCCGAAAAGCTGTTCATTGGTGGGGGTCGAGTTAATCGACGAGGCCGCCGATTTACCGAGTTTTCGCCACCCCAACCGCTGCGCCTATGTGTTGGGCCCCGAGCGCGGCAGCCTATCGCCCGAATTGCTCGCCTTGTGCGACCACACTGTAAAGATACCGACCCAGTTTTGCGTCAATGTCGGTGTCGCCGCCGCCATCGTCATGTACGACCGCGTGCTGACCTTGGGCCGCTACGCGCCGCGCCCGGTCCGCTCGGGCGGGCCGACCGAGGCCTTACCGGCGCACGAGTTCGGCGAACCGGTCATCCGCCGCAAACGCCAGCGTTAAGACCCTCCTTACACTTCTTGCATACACTGGTAATGAAACACGATTGATTGATCCCGCACCTTTGCAAGACTCGCTGAGTTTTGATAGGACGGCTGCCATGAAAATTCACTCTTCGATACGGTCCCTCTTGCTCGCCGGCGTTGCGCTGGCGGCAACTGTCACGATTACGGGCACACCAGCCCAGGCCCAGGAGGCAAAGTTGATTGGCCGCTTCGGCGATTGGGAAGCGTATACGCGCGGCGGCAAAGACGACCGCTTTTGCTACATCGTCTCAAAGCCGACGGAAGCCAGCCTGCGTTCGCGGCGCGGCGACATCTTTCTGCTGATCTGGCACCGCCCGGCCAAGAAGGAATTCGACGTTGTCCAAGTCGACTCCGGCTACGCCTACAAAAAAGAGACGGAAGTCGAATTGAAGATCGGGGGCGATGAATGGAATTTATTTACTCGCGACAGCAACGCCTGGACCTACCGCGGCGACGATGACGCCAACATCGTCCAAGCGATGCGCAAAGGCGCGCGGTTAACCGTAAAAGGCACCTCGAGCCGTAACAATCCGACCACCGACAGCTATTCCCTGAAAGGTGTCTCGGCCGCCCATAGAGCCATGAGTAAGGCCTGCGGCAGGTCATAGCGAATACCCCCCGGGCGCTGATTCCGGTTGCTCCCGCGCCCTTGGCGGCTTATCTCAAGGGCCATGCCAGTAACATCCGACATAATTACCCCGCCCGACACGCCGGCAGACGCACTGCCGAACCTGATCGGCATGGGCCGCGCCGAGATGGCGGCCGCCTTGGCCGAGATGGGCGAGCCGCGGTTTCGCGCCGATCAGATGTTCCAATGGATCTATAATCGCGGCGTCACCGACTTCGAATCCATGACCAACATGGCGAAGCCGCTGCGCACCCGGCTGGCCGAGCGATTTTCGATTTCCCGGCCGGCGGTCTCGCGCGATCACGATTCGATCGACGGCACCCATAAATGGCTGATCAAGCTGGCCGACGGTAACGAGGTCGAAACCGTCCATATTCCCGAATCGGATCGCGGCACCTTGTGCGTGTCGAGCCAGATCGGCTGCACCTTGAGCTGTAAATTCTGTCACACTGGAACCCAGCGGCTGGTGCGCAATCTCGACCCGATGGAAATCGTCGGCCAAATCATGGTGGCGCGCGACCATCTGGGCGAATGGCCCAGCGCCGAGCAGCCGACGATCTACCAACGCCAGCTCTCCAACATCGTCATGATGGGCA
>JBLHHE010000014.1:0-13314 GCA_047616465.1 Alphaproteobacteria bacterium | reverse complement strand
GGACAACTTAGTAGCGCTGACCCCGTGGCTCGATTGGGCCTACGCAACGGTAAAATCGCAATCCCAGGCCACCGCCGGGTAGCTCTCCGCAATTTCACAGGTGCGCGGCCGTAAGCCGGTGCCTCAGCGATGCAAGGTTAAATCAAATGGTCAAAGTCCTGATTGCCGATTCCATGAGCCCGCGCGCCGAGGAGATTTTTGTCAATCGCGGCGTCGAGGTCGACGTTAAAACCGGGATGTCGGAGGACGAGCTGGTTGCCTGTATTGGCGACTATGACGGGCTGGCGGTTCGCTCGGCGACCAAGGTGACGGCAAAAATTCTAGCCGCGGCGAAGAATTTGAAGGTCGTCGGCCGGGCCGGCATCGGCGTCGATAATGTCGATCTGGAAGCGGCGACCGCAAATGGCGTCGTGGTGATGAATACGCCGTTTGGCAATGCCATAACGACGGCCGAGCACGCAATTGCCATGATCATGGCGGTGGCGCGGCAGATTCCCATGGCGGATTCGTCGACCCAGGCCGGCAAGTGGGAAAAATCGCGGTTCGTCGGCGTCGAAGTCACCGGTAAGACGCTGGGCATCATCGGCTGCGGCAATATCGGTTCGATCGTGGCGGACCGCGCGCTGGGTCTGAAAATGAAAGTCATCGCCTACGATCCGTTTCTAACGGCCGAACATGCGCGCGACATCTGTGTCGAAAAGGTCGAATTGGATGAACTGCTCGCGCGCGCCGATTTTATCAGTCTGCACACACCGCTGACGGATCAGACGCGCGGTATTATCGACGCCGCCGCGCTCGCCAAAACGCGCAAGGGCGTGCGTATCATCAATTGCGCCCGGGGCGGCTTGGTGGTCGAGAAAGATTTGAAGGTGGCGCTTGAATCCGGCCATGTCTCGGGCGCCGCGTTGGATGTATTCGAGGTCGAGCCGGCCACGGAAAACCCGCTGTTCGGGACCGAAAACTTGGTGTGTACGCCCCATCTCGGCGCATCGACCACGGAAGCCCAGGTCAACGTGGCCCTTCAGGTCGCCGATCAGATGGCCGACTATCTATTGACCGGAGCCGTTGTCAACGCCCTCAACATGCCGTCGGTTTCGGCCGAGGATGCGCCGCGGCTACGGCCCTATATGAAACTGGCCGAACAGTTGGGCAGTTTCGCTGGCCAGATGACCGAATCCGGCATCAAAGCCGTCAGTATTGAATATGAGGGTCATGCCGCAGAATTGAACACCAAAGCCTTGAACGCGGCGGTGTTGAAGGGTCTGCTGTCGCCGTTACTGGAGGGCGTAAATATGGTCAGCGCACCGGTTATGGCGCACCAGCGCGGCATCGACGTCTCTGACGTCCGCCATGATCGGCAGTCCAATTACCAGACTCTGATTCGGCTGACGATCACGACGGAGAATCAAACGCGCAGCATCGCAGGTACCCTGTTCGGTGACGACAAGCCGCGTTTGGTCAACGTGAAAGGCGTGCCGATGGAAGCCGAACTCAGCGCCCACATGCTCTATGTCAATAATAACGACCGGCCCGGATTAATTGGTGGCCTCGGAACCGTTTTGGGCGAGGCTGGAGTCAATATTGGCACATTCCATCTTGGCCGTACCGAACCCGGCGGCGACGCGATTGCGTTGGTCGAAGTGGATGGAGAAGTGCCCGCTGACGTTCTGCAGGCGGTGGCGAACCTGCCCAATGTGGTGCAGGCCAAGGCCTTGTCGTTCTGACATGCGGATCGGTTTCTGTGCGGCGATTTCTTTTTTAGCGTTGATATCGGCGGCGGGTGCGAGCGAGCGGTTGAGCTTGGCGGTGCCGGGGGGCCTCGCCGCATTGGAACGCGAGACCGGGGTCGAAGGCGGGATATCCCCGCCGGCGGGTACGGTGGTCGTGGTCCGGTTGGACGGGAAAAAGTTTCAGCTATCCTTGTTTGACGGGAAGCTTACTTTAAGCCCTAGCGACACCCGCATCGTCACCGCTCCCGTGCCGGATATGCTGCCCGATGGCGAGGTCACGCAGGGGCAAGGCGCGATCCGCCGGGCGTGGCTGACCGGTCCGACAGAGCGCTACGACCATGGCATATTGGGCGACCGCTTTGAGGCCTCCGGCGTTGGGGTCGAGCGGGCCGATGGGAAATTCTTGTATTTCGACTTAGGCGACGATGCCGTATTCGAAGACCGTCGGGCGCGGCTTTATGATTTCGACGGCGATGGCGCCGACGAAGTTATCGTCGTCAAAACCTATCTCAATGCCGGCGCCGCGCTGGCGGTGCTAGAGGCAACCGACACCTCATTGGAGCTCGCCGCCGAGGCGGAACCGATCGGGCAGTCCAACCGCTGGCTCAATCCGGCGGGCGCAGGCGATTTCGATGGCGATGGCCGCACGGAAGTGGCGTATGTGGAAACGCCTCATATCGGCGGCACCCTGAGATTGTATGAATATAATAACCGAAAGCTGACAGCCGATGGCGCGGCCCGGGGGTTCTCCAATCATGCGATCGGCACCCGCGAGCAGGATCTGGCCGCCGTGGCCGATTGGAACGGCGACGGTGTCGTCGATCTTCTGGTGCCCGATTCGAGACGCCAGGCGTTGCGTATCGTGACGTTCGCTGGCGGCGAGTTCAAAGAACTGGAACGAATTAAAAATCCGCACAGGATCGTTACCGCCGTGCTGCCGGCGAGATTGGATCAATCTGATCGCGTTACCGTGGTGTATGGATTGGCCGACGGCACCTTGGTAGCGATTTCGCCGTCTTCCACCCGATGATACGAATTGACTCAAAATTTAGGAAATGCCGGTACAATTAAGCTCGTATCGATAGGTTAATATCTTTAAGGTTTTCTTCACAGGTTCGGTCCCGAATAGGGGCTAAACCAAATTGGGGATCTAACGTGTTGAACGCACCGTTGAATGGAATTCAGATGCTGAATCTCAGACGCGCTGCCTGTTGTGTTGCTGTCGCCGCTTTTGTGTCGGCCGCCAGCATCGGTGCGGCCAATGCGGTCGAGCCCAAGGGAGCGAGCGAGACCGCAGCGTTAAACGCGCGCCTTTTGCAGACCGAAATGATGGTTGCGGCGTTGGCTTGCGATCTACGCCCGCGCTACAACAAAGCGATGCGCACGTTCCAGAATGAACTCGTTGGCCATGGTAAGGTCTTGCGCTCCATATTCCGGCGCAATCACGGCGCCTCGGCGCAGCGCCAATTGGATAAATACATAACCCAGCTCGCCAATGACGCCTCGGCCCGTAGCAATTACGACCGAATATCTTATTGCCGAACGGCCACGGCATTGTTCGACGATGTTCTCGCCTCGTCGTCCGGTGGGTTCGATCAGTTGACCAAGAAGCTTATCCAAGAAGCGGCCCTGCCGATCCCGTCGCGTTAATCAGCGGTATCATCGCCAGGCCGGCGCTAACCCCGTAGGGTTTGGCACAGTACTACGCTGACGGATTGACTAAATCCGCCTGGACACTGCTCTAGATCATAAATTTTTGCGAAGTAGGCTCGTGGCGCCAAGCGCCAGGCTGACAGTAAATTCCATTGCCAGAGATGGAAAAGCAGACCCCAGGATGCGTTAGCATCCCAGGGTCAGTTGTTCACGCTATTGAAGGACGAGCTCGACGCGCCGGTTTTGCGGCTCGCGGACGCCATCGGGCGTCGGGACGAGAGGATCTGTCTCGCCGCGCGCAAATGTTGCAACCGTTGAGGGGTTGATCCCAAGCTGCTGCAGTTGCGCCCTGACAGAATTTGCACGGCGTTCCGAGAGAGCTCTGTTGTAATCCGTCGTGCCGGAACGGTCGGCGTGACCTGTGGCGACGATACGAACCGGCCCGGTACTCTGGGCGGTTGCCGCGGCGTCGCGCAGAATTGCCAATGCTTCAGGCGTGATGACCGATTGATCCCAGTCGAAGAAGACGATGAAATTGCGCGGCGGCGCCGGAACCGGCGGAGGCGTGGGTTCTGGCGCGGGAGCCTGAGCAACAGGCTTCGGTGCCGGGGCTGGCGCGGCCGGCGCCATCACCGGTTTAGCCGGCGGCGTCAACGCGAAGCGCAGGCCGACGAAAATGGCGTGGTCGCGGTATTTCGCATCGACTTCGGCGACACTCGGCGAGGTGGGGAAATCGAGGTCTTCGATGTTCAGGAAGCGGTAATCGAGTGTCAGCTTAAGCCGATCGGTCACGGCGTAAGCGGCGCCGGCACCCAATTGCCAAGCCCATCCCAAATCATTGTCGTTAACCGAAGTCGCTCCGACCGGGCTCACGCTGCTGTAGTCGACGTCCGCCAGACCGAGGCCGCCACCGAGATACAGGTCTAATTTTTGTGTCACACCGATGTCATAGAAGGCGTTGCCCATAAGGGTCATAGCGTCGACGTCTCCGGAACCGGCGGTGCCTGAAATGGCATCGACGTCGGAGCCTCTGTACCCGCCTTCGAGTTCTGCGCGCCAATTGGTCGTGCCCAATTGGAGGCCCAGTCCGACCAAGCCAGCCAGGCCCGGATCCGTGTCATTTTCGACACTGATGCTGCCGCCGCCCATGTCAGCGTTTTGGGTGCTGTGAGCGCCGATTGCGCCAGACAGATACAACCCTTGGAAGAACCTGGTGCTGCTGCTTTCCTGCGCCACCGCAGAACTGCTGCCAAACGCAACGGTTACGGCGGCAATCGAGAGCGCTGCACGCAATATTGAGCTATTCGTCATGTTTTAGAACCTTCTCATAATTCCGGCGAGCTGGGTATTAAGTGAGTCCTTGAAGACGCCGTAACTTCATCTTAATTCACCTAAAAATAGCATAGCAAAGCATTTGATTTAACTATCTTTGTTGCCCGGATCATAGAATAACCGATCTTGTGGCATAAATGATACAGGCGGAGTCTAATTGGATTCGTATCACCTATACGGCGTGTGATAAATGCCACTGCCGCATCGGGATGAGGTGCTTTCTGTAATGGCGTAAGGCGTTTCTGCGCCGCAAATGCCGCTTCGCGGCCCTCAAAACCTCGAAAGAATGGCATTTCCATTGCTGTGGCGGGGTAAACCCGTTAAATCCGGCTCGCCATGTCCACCGATACCGAAAATAGAGCTCTGCTTCCTTCCGGCTTGCACGACCTTCTGCCGCCACGCGCCGCGCAGGAGGCCGGAACGGTACGGGCTTTGACCGATGTGTTCGCTGCCTTTGGCTATGAACAGGTTAAGCCGCCCTTGGTCGAATTTGAGACCACCTTGACCGGCGCCGCTGAGAATGGCGGCGGGAGCCTGGCGGGCCAGATGTTCCGGCTGATGGACCCCGCCAGCCAGAGAATGATGGCGGTCCGGGCAGATATTACGCTGCAGGTTGCGCGGATTGCGGAAACGCGTTTGCGTGATAAGGCGCGCCCGTTGCGGCTGTCTTACGCCGGTGAAGTTCTGCGCGTACGTGGCAGCCAATTGCGGCCCGAGCGTTTGTTCGCCCAGGCCGGCGTGGAATTAATCGGCGCTGCCGATGTCTCCGCCGATGTCGAAATTGTTGTCATCGCCGCCGAAGCGCTTGCCGCCGCCGGCATTGCAGCGCCGACAATCGATTTAAATTCCCCCGCGCTGGTTGCCCATCTGCTCGCCGATATTGGGGTCGAAGACGCGGTTATCGTGCAACTTCGCGCCGCGTTGGATCACAAGGACGCCGCCGCCGTTCGCAATCTCACCCGCGCCCACGGGGTGGCGTTTGGCTCTGCTGCACGCGTGCTCGATGAATTAGTGAATGCCGTGGGATCCGCCGAAGATGTGTTTCCCAAGCTTCACGCGCTCGCGCTGCCGGAGGCGGCCGCGGCTGAGGTAGACCGCCTGGAGGCAGTCGTGGCTGGTGTACGCGCGGCCGGCGCAAATCTGTCGCTTACCGTGGATCCGGTGGAGTATCGCGGCTTCGAATATCATACGGGGGTGAGCTTCACTGTGTTCGCCGCCGGCGTTCGCGGCGAATTAGGACGCGGCGGGCGCTATATCACCGCCGCAGGTGAGGCGGCGACCGGGTTTTCGCTCTACCTGGATTCGATTATGCGGGCTTTGCCCGAACCATCCCCGGCGCAAAAGCTGTACTTGCCGTTTGGTGGCCCGGCTAACGAAGCCTCTGCGCTGCGGGCCGATGGCTGGGTTACCGTCGCCGGTCTGGCGCCAGAGGCGGATGTGCGCGCAGAAGCGCTGCGGTTGGAGTGCAGCCACTGCTGGCGCGATGGAAAAATTTTATCTTTGAGCGATCAGGGCGGTGATGCGCCGACGGAGAAATAAATGGCGAATGTCGCTGTCGTAGGCTCCCAGTGGGGCGATGAAGGCAAAGGTAAGATTGTCGATTGGCTTTCCGAGCGCGCCGATGTGGTGGTGCGGTTTCAGGGTGGGCATAACGCAGGCCATACCTTGGTCATCGGCGAGCGGGTCTACAAACTCAGCCTGTTGCCCTCTGGTGTGGTGCGGCCGGGAAAGGTCGGCGTCATCGGTAACGGTGTTGTCGTCGACCCGTGGGCGCTGTTGGCCGAAATTGAAACCTTGGCGGGACAGGGCGTGTCGATCACGCCGGAGAATTTGAAAGTTGCCGATAACGTATCGCTGATATTGCCGCTTCACCAACATCTCGATAATGCGCTCGAAGAAGCGCGGGGCAAGAGCCGGATTGGTACCACCGGCCGGGGCATTGGGCCGGCCTATGAAGACAAGGTGGGACGGCGCGCGATCCGTTTATGCGATCTCGCAGACCACGAAACCTTGGCCGCCCGGGTCGATCAACTCTTGTTCCATCACAACGCATTGCTGCGTGGCCTGGGGGCCGCGGAGGTCGATCCAGTGGAATTACTGGCCAAGCTACACGATGTGTCCGATCGGCTGTTGCCGTTTGCCTGTCCTGTTTGGCACTGGTTGGATGAGGCGCGCCGGGCCGGCAAACGCATCCTGTTCGAAGGCGCCCAGGGGGCGATGCTCGATGTCGATCACGGTACTTATCCCTTCGTGACGTCGTCCAATACCGTTGCCGGCCAGGCGGCGGCGGGTGCCGGTGTTGGTCCCGGCGCGATCGGTTACGTCCTGGGCATTACCAAAGCCTACACGACACGGGTCGGCAGTGGACCGTTTCCGAGCGAACAGGAAAACGATGTGGGGGAGCTGCTGGGCCAGCGGGGCCACGAATTCGGCACCGTGACGGGGCGCAAGCGCCGCTGTGGATGGTTCGACGCGGTCATGGTGCGCCAAGCCGTGACGGTCGGGGGTATCGACGGTATTGCGCTGACCAAAGTCGATGTGCTCGATGGCTTCGAAGAACTCAAGATTTGCACCGGTTACCGTCTGGATGGCCGCGATATCGACTTTCTGCCGCCGGGAATTGCGGCGCAAAGCAAGATCGAACCGGTTTACGAAACTCTCGAAGGTTGGACTGAGAGTACGGTCGGGGCGCGGAGCTGGGTCGACCTGCCGGCGACGGCGATCAAATATATCCGCCGTATCGAAGAGCTGATCGGGGCGCCGGTTGCGCTGTTATCCACCAGCCCCGAGCGGCAGGACACCATATTGGTGCGCGACCCCTTCACTGATTAGTGAATTTTGTGAGTGTCACTGCTCTAGGCCGCCAATTCCGTCTTTGGCGTTAACCAAACGTTACCTCCCTGATCGCTAAAATAGGCGAATCGGGCGGCCCATCGGACGCTGAAACCAAAAGGGCGGCGTTCGGATGGCCGACCTGGCATTTGAACACGAATTAGCAGAAGTATCTGCAGGGCCGGACTCGCCCCATGCCGACGGTATGGTTGATGGCGGCATTCCCTCCGTGGATGGCCGGTTTCATGTGCTGCCCGATGAGCCGTTGCCGGCCCTTTCCACACCCAGTGCTCAGGCTTTTCGAGCCATCGACGGAAATGACCCGTCGCAGGCGTCATATGCGCTCCTTACCGATCCGCGAATACCGTTTCGGCCAACTGCCATGACAAACGGGCGCGAATTGGCCGAACTCTCGGTCGTGGAACCGGTGATGTGGGGCAGTATAGACTGGCCTGTAACGGGGCGTCGTGAAACCCTGCTGTTGCTGCGGCGTCCCCCCGGCGACCCCTTGATGTCCTCGATCGACGCTCGCAGCCGCCCCTTGTTGATGCCGGAGATCGCCCGGGATTTGATGAAGCCAATGATAGATCTGTTAGCCATGCTGGCTGACCACCGGCTGGCTCACCGAAACATCAGGCCAACCAATCTGTTTCGCGCCGGTAGCGATGGGCCGATCATTGCCGGTGAATTTTACAGTGCGCCTCCGGGATTCAACCAGCCTTCGGTATTTGAGCCGATCGAACGGGCGATGTGCCCACCGGCCGGCCGCGGTTTGGGCGAGATCACCGACGATCTATTCGCGCTGGGTGTAACGACTCTATTCCTGGCGCTTGGCAGGAACCCCGTCGCCCATCTCGACGATAAAACCCTGTTGGCCCTGCGCGTTGAAATGGGCAGTTACGCCGCGCTTACGAAGGACGAGAAGCCGACGGGCGATTTGGCGCCGGTTATTCGCTCGTTGATGCACGATAATCCGCTGGATCGTTGGACCCTCGAAGATCTAGTGCGCTGGGCCGATCTTGGTGTCGCCAATCAAGCAAAACCGGCCACCATGGTGCGGTCGGATCGCGGGTTCGAGTTCGCAGAAGGGCGCTTCCACACGAGGCGCCAATTGGCGTTAGTTTTTAGCCAGCACTGGCAAGCCGCCTGTGCGACCGTGCTGACCGATGAGGTTGAACGCTGGGCCGAGCGCAGCATAAAGGACCGCGATCTTGCTCAACAGATAGCCGACTGCCGCCATAGCGGTAGTGACGGGCCACGCATGGTCAGTGACGATCTGCTGCTGGCGCGTACGATCATTACGCTCGATCCCGACGGCCCCTTGTGCTTCCGCGGTCTGAACATGATGACCGATGGGCTCGGCGCTACGGCCGCATTGGCGGCGCCCGACACGGACTTGGCCGCCACGTTCACCGAGGTGATTACGTCGAAATTGATGGAATTTTGGCTTGAAAAGCAGGTCCGGCCTGGGCCGTTGGTGACCGCCGGCAAAGATGATGGCAAAAAAATACTCGCGTATTTGGAAAAAACGGGCCTGGGATTTGGGATCGAGCGGTGCGTCTATGAGATGAACAAGGGAATTGCCTGCCAGAGCCCCCGTTTTAAAGACATAAATGCTGTGCAAATTCGCGAGTTGATGGAAGCGCTCGATGCTGGCGCCAGGAAGGGAGAGCAACAGATCGACCGGCACGTTGCGGCCTTTTTAGGGGCCCGCTACTCCGGCAGTATCGACGGTGAGTTGAGCGACTTTGCTAAGGCGCGTAGCGGTGAAGATGCGCTTGCCGGGCAGCTTAAAATTTTCGCCGCAGTACAATTAAAACATGGACCGCGAGAGCTGCCCAATCTCGCGGCGTTGTTTCTCGGTCATCTCGATATCCTTCTTTCACCGTACCAGAATGTCGCCCTGCGCCAACGTCTACGCCGCGCTGCCGAGCAAACTGCGTCGACCGGAAGATTGCCGGAACTATTCGGCATCATTCGCAACCGGAAATTGCTCAATGCGGACAAAAAGGGATTCGGTCAGGCCAAGCGCCAGTATCGTTCACTCGAGCAACAGGTGTATGCCCAAGAAGACTCGCGTGAGCAGCTAGCCCCTCGCTCGTTGGTGGTGGGCCGAAAGGCGGCCGCCTATGTGTCCAGCGGTATCGCCGCGACAGTGGTTGTGATGATCGTACTCGCGGGAGCAGCCTGAACATGGCGAAAAAGAAATATAAACCGGCCACTCGGCGCCGCAATACCACCCGCGTTAATCGACGCGGGACCCCTGCGCGCGGCGGCCTCTATGTGCTGATGCTGGGGTTCAGTGTCCTGGCGCTCGGGTTGCTGGTGGTCGCAGCGCCGGCGTTGATCGTGTTGTTCGTAGGGATGGCCCCGACAGCAGTGGCCATTCTTATCGACCGCGCGCCCGAAAAACATGCAGCAATTTCCGTCGCGACATTGAATTTTGCCGGTGTCAGCCCTTACTTGGTCGACTTTCTATCGGGTACCGCTTCATTTAGCAAAGCGATCGAATTGGTTGCCGATGTCTTCATTCTGGTGGTGATTTATGGCGCGGCCGCCGCGGGATGGGTCTTAATTATGATTCTACCGCCGGTCAGCGCAATTGTACTGAGCGTTATCACTGACAGCCGGATTCAGACGTTGCGTAAAGAGCAGAAACAATTGGTCGAGGACTGGGGTGAGGGCGTCACCGGGCGGTGATCTGCCCCCGCTCATACTCTGAGGCGATGCGCCGAACCGCCGCGCCGTGAAGGCGCCCCGAATCATTCTTAAGAGTGGGCGAGCCGCTGTTCCTTGGCCATATTGCGGATCGCCTTCTGTAGTTTTTCGAACGCCCGCACCTCGATCTGGCGCACCCGTTCGCGGCTAATGCCGTATACCTGAGACAGCTCTTCCAATGTTACCGGGCTCTCTTTCAGGCGCCGTTCCGTCAGAATATGTTGCTCGCGTTCGTTGAGCGCGGCCATTGATGCGGTCAGCATCTCGCGGCGTTTTACCAACTCGTCCTCTTCGGCGAGCAGGACCTCTTGCGAGTCCGTTTCGTCGACCAGCCAGTCCATCCATTCGCTGTCGCCATCGCCATCGGCGCGCAGCGGTGCGTTGAGCGAGCTATCGGGCCCGGCGAGGCGGCGGTTCATCGACACCACGTCAGATTCGGCCACTCGGAGCTCGGTAGCGATCTTTTCAACATTCTCCGGTGACAGATCGCCCTCTTCCAGCGCCTTCAACCGGCCTTTCATCCGGCGCAAATTGAAGAACAACTTCTTTTGCGCCGCGGTCGTGCCCATTTTGACCAGGCTCCACGAGTGCAGGATGTATTCCTGCATGGCGGCGCGAATCCACCACATGGCGTAGGTGGCCAGCCGGAAGCCCTTATCGGGATCGAATTTCTTGACCGCCTGCATCAAGCCCACATTACCTTCGGAAATCATTTCCGCCAGGGGCAGGCCATAGCCGCGATAGCCCATGGCGATCTTGGCGACCAGGCGCAGATGACTGGTGACCATTTTATGGGCCGCGTCGACATCGTCATGGTCGAGCCAGCGTTTCGCCAGCATGAATTCTTCTTCGTGGGACAGCATTGGAAATTTGCGGATCTCTTGCAGATACCGTGAGAGATTTCCTTCCGGTGTCAGGCTGGGGAGATTGGGTGTAGCCATGAGTTAGTCCCTCCGCACATAAAATAGCCGCCATCCGCAATGCTGGTCTGCCTTGCGTTGAACGGCCCCGCACCATCTTCTTATGTCAATTTAATATGGCTTTTCTATGACTTGATTCAAGTTACTGTAGAGATTCTAAATTATTAATAAGCGTTATCATGTCGTTCGGTAATAATGTTTCAAAAAATAGCCGTTCGCCGGTTGTCGGATGATCCAGGCCCAGGCGGAATGCATGAAGGGCCTGGCGCGAAAATGCCGCCATCACTGTCCGCGCTTCCGGCGAAACCGCGGCGCCATGGCGGTTACGCTGCCGGCTTGGCTGGCGGTTTTGCGCCCTGCCATAGACCGGATCGCCGATCAGCGGGTGGCCGATATGGGTCAGGTGGACGCGGATCTGGTGGGTGCGTCCGGTCGATAGTTTGCAGGTCAACACGCTCGCCAGGGGTGCGTGAGCCGGCCCCAGCGACCGCTCGATCTGGTAATGGGTCAGCGCCGATTTGCCGTTGCGGGTTACCACCGCCATTTTCTTGCGGTTGCGCGGGCTGCGGCCGATCATGGTTTCGATATCGCCGGCCGGCGGTTTGGGCACCCCCCAGGCGATGGCGCGGTAGGCGCGGTCGACCGAGCGGGCGGCGAATTGCTCGCTGAGCGAGGCGTGGGCCACGGCGGATTTCGCCGCCACCATCACGCCGCTGGTGTCCTTGTCGAGGCGGTGGACAATGCCCGGCCGCCGCACCCCGCCGATCCCCGTCAGGCTTGGTCCGCAATGGGCGATCAGGGCGTTGACCAGGGTGCGGTCGGGGTTGCCGGGAGCCGGGTGAACCACCAGCCCAGCCGGTTTGTCGATGACGATCAGATCGTCGTCCTCGTAGAGCACATCCAGGGGAATGTCCTGACCTTGCGGTATCGCCGGTGTCGCGTCCGGCACCAGCAGGGTGAAACTTTCGCCCGGCGCGACCTTGCGCGAGGGCTGGCGCAGAGCCACGCCGTCTAGGCTAAGATGGCCGTCGACGATCAGCGATTTTAGACGCGAGCGCGACATGCCGTCGATCGCCTCGGCGAGCACAGCATCGACGCGCTGCCCGGCAGCCGTGTCCGGCGCGGAGATCGTGATCGCTTTGCCGGTGATCGTTTTGGTCTTGGGGTTCAAGGTCAAATGGGCCTGACGATTGTGTGGTCGTGGATGGTGGGCAGGCGAACTGGCCGGCAAGCTTCTTTATCTAGCGCTATATCCGGCGGCAGTGAGAGATACCATAGATTTGCCCAGTCCACAGAGCCCGATTTACCATGGACGAGACGCGGCTACGCCGCAATTCTCCCCCTGAAATTGCGTGCCGATCGGCGAGATCAAAATCATTTGTCATAAAGTTTAGATACTTAAACTATATATTAAAATACTTAACTACATTATGGACCCACTCCTTTTTGCGAGGGATCGAAACTGGGCCGTTAGATATGCCGTGTTCGGACATCTAGCGGCCCCCTTTTCGATGATTAGAAATACGAGTGCGCTTAAATAGCTAAGTCTGTGGGCAGTTCGCACAGAACAACAATCCCGGGCCGATTACATCAATTTTCAGAGTTGCGCTGGCCAGCCTTGTAGGTGGACGAACGCGCGGAGTGGCAAATAGTGGGGAAACGATCCCGAGCCTCCAATTTATTGCTTGAGGACACTTTCGATCATTTGAATGAGGGGATTGCTCTTTTCGACCAAGATGATCGGCTCGTTGTCTTTAACGGCGCTTATGCGAAACTGTTTGAATCCTTGGAGTTTTTTCTAAAGCCAGGGATCACGGTGAACGATATTGCGGCGGCTGGGCTATTTTCCCTATATGAAGGGCCTGAGGCCGGACGCACTGAAAACCAATTCACTGGCCTCGAATTGGCTGAATATCACGCCGCGAGGGGCCTTCCCATTCTGCGGCAAAGCAAAGACGGTCGCGTGCTCTCGGTGGTGTATTCGCGAACAAGCGAAGGCGCAAAGGTTGTCTCCTGGACCGACGTGACACAACAACAGCAATACCTTCAGACGTTAAAGGAGCGCGAAGAGGATCTCCGAAAAACGTTGGAAACGGTCTCGGAGGGTGTCATTGGGATCGATGAACACG
>JBLHHE010000013.1:0-13475 GCA_047616465.1 Alphaproteobacteria bacterium | reverse complement strand
GGGCGCCGGCGAGCACCCCATCGTCGCCATAGAAGGCGTCGCGGGCGGCATCGACCGACGGCAATGCGGAGAGCAGAAAATCGCAAGCCTGGGCCAGCTCGCGCGGCGTGTCGACCAGCGTGCCGCCCATATCGGGAAAATCTTCGGTGCTCGGCCGGCGCACGGCATAACATTCGTAGCCGTGGGGCATGATCAGTTCCGCCGTCAAACGGCCGATGAGGCCGAGACCAAGAATGCCAACTTTTTCCGCCATCGTTCCGCTCCCCTTTGTTGCCGTTACGCCGCGTCTCCCAACACTGCTGCGCGGAACCGGTCGCGCAGATACGCGCCATCGCGCGACGGTAGAACTTTCTCGACTTCGTCCGCCGAGATTTTAATATTGGCGAACAGCGGCCCGTCGCCGGCGTGAAGGCGTGTGGCCAGGGCTTCAACGCCTGCCATGTCGGTCACCTCGTCGACCGCATTGATGCGGCAGGCGCGGGCAATCGCCGTCAAATCGATGCCGTGCGCCGTGGCGGTGGGTTGGGCACCGGTTTCACCATAGACTTCGTTGTCGAGGACGACGATGGAAAGATTAGCAGGGGCCTGGGCGCCGATCGTCGTGAGTGTCCCCAATCCCATCAATAGATCGCCGTCGCCGGTAATGCCCAATACGGGCCTGTCGGGCTGTGCTAGCGCCAGACCCAGCGCCAGCGCCGCAGTGCCACCCATGGCGCCCCACAGGTAGAAGTTGCGCGGATCGTCGCCGGCTGCCGCGCAGTCGTAAGTCGCTGAGCCGAGGCCGGAGACCACGAGTAGGTCGCCACGATCGGCGAGCAGGCGGGCGACGACGAGCCGGCGGTCGAGGCGGGCAGGGGTGTTCATTTCAACCCTCACCGGTAAAGTCTTTGCGGCCGATCAGCCGTTGCGACAGTAATACGGCGACCCCAAGCGAGCCGTCGAAGGCGATCCGCAAGGCCGACTCCACGGTCTCGGCGACGTCGGCCGGGTCATCGACGCGGTGGACTAGTAATCCGGCCAACCGCAGCACGTCGGGGGCCGCCTGGCCCATATGCACCTGCCACGGATTGAACTCGCCCCATTCGCCGCGCATGGTCACTAACGTCACGAAGGGCAGCCGGCAGGCCGAGATCAGCGAGAACATGTTCACGCAATTGCCGACGCCGCTCGACTGCATCAGCATCACACCGCGGTCGCCGCCCAACCAGGCGCCGGCCAAATGGGCGATCCCTTCCTCTTCAGTGGTCAAGACCACGGCATGCATGTCCGGATCGGCATGGCAGCGTTCGATCAGTCTGGTGTGTCCGGCGTCGGGCACATAGACCATTTGGCGGATGGCGTTGGCGCGAAACAGCTCGTAGACCGCATCCCGCCAATCGTTGGGGGCGGTGGCTGGAAGGGCAGTGTTTTGGGTCAGGGTCATGCAATCTGCGCCTCTACCGAAAGATATAGCTATCTAAAATCTAGTGTGTGGGGGTGAAAACCCGGCGTCAAGCGCGCAGCATCGTAGGGGCTGCAGTCCCATTGGGTGGCGGTGGCCTGACCAAAACCGGCCACCGCCGGCAACAAGAAACGCAGCCATCGATATACGACCTTCGTACCCACGTATTCACGAATTGTTAACTACTTTTCATACATCTAGGAATCATTAAAACCGTTAGTAATCTCAGGAATTACGGACCTCCTGTGGCGAATGAACTGTTAGCGATTACCACCCAGTGAATACAATAGAACCTCAAACGGAGTGTTTATTTGGGGCGCAACCGAACAGGAACTTTCATGAGCCATCTAAAGCTCGTCTCCAGCACAACGCCGCCCGACAGCACTGCGTATTCCGAAGCGCTCGAGCAACTCGACGCCGGCCTCTGTATCATCGATGGCGACGGTGCGGTGATGGCGAATAACCAGGCATTTTGCCGGTTGCTCGGCCTGCCGTCCGACTGGGCAAGTCCGAAAGCGGCGAAGAGGACGGTCCCGGCGTCGGAGCAACTGGTGACCGGTTGGCTGGCAAGGATCGCGTCTGAGGGGGGCTCGCCGAAACCGTGGCGCTGTCGGATCGCCTTACGCTGCGCGTTGTGGGCAAGGCGCTGCCGTCGGGCGGCGTTTCGCTGACCCTGACAGAGACCGCTGATGATTCTGCACCAATTATCGACATCACGACGCCTGCGGCAGATGGGCTGGCGCGGCGTGACGCCGAAGAACGTTTTCGCGGTGTCGTCGAAAACATGGCCGACATCTATTACCACTCCGACCTGGACGGAAAGACAACACTGGGCCGGCCGGCTATCGGCCAGTTGTTGGGTTACATGCCGGATGAATTCGATTCCCTCGACTGGCGCGTGTTGCACGTGAATTTGGACCGGCGGGCAAAATTTCTTGAAGAACTCAACCGAAACGACGGGCAAGTCCGCGACTTCGAGGCCGCCTATCGGCACAAGAACGGTGAAACAGTCTGGCTTTCGACAAATGCCCGTTATCGTTATGGCGACGATGGCGAGCCGGTCGGCCTCGAAGGCGTGGTGCGAAATATTACCAAGCAGAAATCGACAGAGGAATCGCTGCGGCGCAGCGATGCCAGTCTGCGGCAGGCGCAACGCATGGCCGGCATTGGCTACTGGCATCGGGATTCTCATGCGGGCGAGACCAAATGGTCGGACGAAATTTACGAGTTCTTCGATTTTGATAGGGAAGCGGTCCCCTCGTTCGAGGAAATGGTGGCGCGTCTCCATCCGGACGACCAGCACATCTTGGCCGACACAATGGTGAGGACTAATGATGGCGAACCGCATCAGGAGATCGAGTTCCGCGTGGTGTCGCGGTCTGGCGAAGTGCGATATCTGAAAGATTTGATTGAGATCGACTTCGACAGCGAGGGCGTGGCGGTCAACATCTTCGGGACCGTCCAAGATATTACAGAAACGAGATTAGCCGAGCAGGTTCTGCGGGAGAGCGAAGTACGATTTAGATCGCTCTTCGATAACATTCCAAACGCGGTGAGCCTAAAAGATAAGGAAGACCGTTTTATCCTTGTAAACAAGCATTTTGAAGAGATGTTTAACTGTTCACATGAGTCGGTGTCGGGTGAACTCTTTCTTTCGGCAATGCCAGTGTCTGATAACTGGCACTCGGTTCTCGCAGCGGATCAGCGCATTATGGCAGGTTCAAAAGAGCGCTATGTGGAAACGCTGAACCTACAATTCGATGATGGCGTAACGCGGACGCTTGAAATCAGGAAATTTCCGGTCCTAGACGCCGAAGGCTCGATAACGGGCATTGGCACGATCACAACCGATATTACCGAAAACACGCAAACCGAATCGGCGTTGCGCGAAAGCGAAGAACTGCTTCGTATGCTGACCGATAATCTGCCCAATGCGCTAACGATTAAAGATGAGGCCGGGCGTTTCGTGTTTGCCAATCCCGCTGTGAAACAGGTTTTCCGGACATCGCCGGAGAGTTTTATCGGTGCAACAGCACATCCTGTCTCACCCGATGCCGATTGGCCCAGTATCCTTCAGGCAGACACGGAAATTCTGGCCGGAGAGCGGGAATTGTCGGATGAAGAGGTGCGTTTCACGCTCACCGACGGAACGAAGCGCGTCATCCAGGTTACCAAGTTTCCGTTGCGTGACGCGGCCGGCCTGCCGGTTAAGGTCGGAACGATTTGTACCGACATCACCGAGCGGTTTCAGGCTTCGCGCGCGCTGCTTGAGAGCGAAGAACGATTCCGCGCGCTGGTGGATAATTTACCTGCCGGCGTCATCCTGAAGGGGCCCGATCAAAACGTCCTGTTCATCAATGAATTGATCGAGGAGTGGTATGGGATATCTCTCGACCAGGTGGCTGGAAAGAGAATTGGCGATTTTACACAACACTCGCAGGTAAATGCTGCAACGCACGAGCGAATGCTGCAAGCGCAGCAGGAGGTTTTTGACAGCGGTAAAGCTGTGGAATTGGAAATACCGTTGACTTTTGACGACTGCAGCGACCGTCATTTGCAGGTCATTGTTTTTCCCGTCGAAAATGGCGACAACGAGAATTTCAATATCGGAAATGTAATTTTTGATATTACCGAAAAAAAACGGGTTGAATCGGCACAGCGCGAGAGCGATGAACGATTCCGGGCGCTAGTCGATAATTTACCCGCTGGCGTGACCCTGAAGGGGCCCGATCAAAACGTCGTTTTCGTCAATGGGCGGATCGAGGAGTGGTTGGGGACACCTTTCGAGCAGATAGTCGGAAGGAAATTTAGCGATATTTCACCGCACGCAGAGGAAAACGATTCAATCCACACACAATTTCTGCAGGCACAGCAGGCGGTGCTCGACCACGGCCAAACTGTGGAAACTGAGTGCCCGATGACATTCGCAGACGGCAGCACGCACCAAATACACACCATATATTTTCCTGTCGTAAGTAGCCACGGTGCGCCGAACGACATTGGAAATATAATATTCGATATTACCGACCGAAAACACACCGAGGATATGTTGCGCCAAGCGCAAAAAATGCAAGCTGTCGGCCAGTTGACCGGCGGTGTCGCCCATGATTTCAACAATCTCCTGGCGGTTGTCATCGGCAATCTTGAAATGGCGGTAGAGGATATGGAACCCGGCACGCCGGATTTTAATTATATTCGTAATGCATTCGCGGCAGCGGAACGTGGTGCGACCCTGACCCACCATTTGTTGGCGTTCGCGCGCCATCAGGTCTTGCAGCCCAAAGAAACAAATCTTGAAAGTCTTATCTTCGAGACCAAAGAGCTGATGGCGATCAGTATGGGTGAAAATATAGCGGTGGAGTTACGCGCAGGCGCCCATCTGCGCCGCTGCAAAGTTGACCAGGCTCAGCTACAAAATGCCATTCTGAACTTGTCTATCAACGCCCGTGACGCCATGCCATCGGGCGGCCATTTGACGATAAAAGCAGAGAATACCTCGATTGATACCGATCGTGCAGGCATTTTGGAAATAAATGAAGGAGACTATGTCTGCCTGTCGGTAAGCGATACTGGCACCGGAATGCCCGAAGATGTGATCGAGCACGTGTTCGAACCCTTCTTCACGACCAAGGATGTTGGTGAGGGTAGCGGATTGGGGCTCAGCATGGTTTACGGTTTTGTCCGGCAGTCGGGCGGTGGCGTTGAGATCGAAACCGCGGAAGGAAAGGGCACCACCTTTAAGCTCTATTTTCCGTCAATCGATTCGGAAGCAGCCACTGTTGACGATGACAGAGCGAAAGCCGCGGGCGTACAAATCCAGCCGGAGGCGACCATCCTGCTGGTCGAAGACAATGCCGAGTTCCGCGAAATCACGCGAACAATTCTAGAAAGTCTCAATTTCCAGGTGATTGATTTCGGCTCCGCCGAGGAGGCGCTTGAGGTCATTAGCGATGTCACGATGTTCGACCTCCTATTGTCGGATATCGGACTGCCGGGCCAGATGAATGGCCACGAGTTGGCGGGATCTGCGGCATCGGCGCGACCGGGGCTCAAGATCGTTCTGATGTCGGCTCATGCCGATTGGGCGCTCACTGGCGGCGTAACCGATCGCAACGTCTCGGCGTTTATTCGCAAACCGCACCGCAAAGCGGAATTAGCGCAAACCCTGAGTCGGGTGCTCGACCTCAAGACCTGACATGCGCGTGTTCCTTTTGACGCGAATCCCGCCGCTCTCTTAGTGTCGTGGCGGCGCGGTATTATGGCGCGTGTTCAGAATGGGGGAAACGATGGGTTTTATTTCTTGGATTATTTTGGGTCTGATCGCAGGCCTCATCGCGAAATTTATTATGCCGGGCAAAGATCCCGGAGGGTTCGTTATTACCGGACTGATCGGCATCGCAGGCGGCGTTCTTGGCGGTTTTGTTGGCGGGCTTCTCGGATTTGGCGCCGTGACCGGTATTAACATTATCAGCATCATCCTGGCGGTCGTCGGGGCGGTGGTTCTGCTCGGCGCCTATCGCATTTTTAAATAGCGTGCGGCTGCCTTAACTGAAATCGATCTAAGGGTTGCGGGCGCGTTACGGGACCGCTATGGCGGTTTCGAAATGACGCGCGCGCAGCCATGACAGAATCTCACGAGACCGGCGGAGCCAAGGCCGGGCTTTGGTTGATCCTACTGGTCACCATCGCCGTGCAGGTTCTGGCGACCTTCACCACATTGTCGCTGGCCGCTATCGCGCCGGACGTGGCGTCGGGCCTCGGCGTATCGCCCGAACTGGTCGGCTTCCAAGTGAGCCTGATTTATTTGGGCGCTGCGGTGATGTCGACCGTGGCCGGTTTCCAATTGCGGCGCTGGGGACCGATCCGGGTGAGCCAGGCAAGCCTGATATTCTGCGCGGTCGGCGCGGCGCTGGCGGTCTTCCCCTCGGTCCCCGTGATCGCGGTGGGATCGCTGATTATCGGCTTCGGCTACGGCATGACCAACCCGGCGGC
This sequence comes from Alphaproteobacteria bacterium, assembly GCA_047616465.1. Classification (GTDB taxonomy): domain Bacteria; phylum Pseudomonadota; class Alphaproteobacteria; order UBA6615; family UBA6615; genus JABDJY01. Next base: position 7,042 of record JBLHHE010000013.1, on the reverse strand, counting down.
TTCCGAGCTTTTATTGCGGCTTATGCCGCCGGAACGGCGCAATCTGATCTTCTCCATCAAACAGACCGGGGTGCCTATCGGCGGGGTTTTGGCGGGGCTCACCGCGCCGTCGATCAGCCAATCGTTCGGTTGGCAGTGGGCGCCCGCCGTGGCCGCTATATCCTGTTTTTTACTGGTGCTGTTGATGCAGCCGTTGCGCGCCGCATGGGACGCCGACCGGGATCCGACGGCGCGGTTCAGCGAGCGGCCGTTCGATGCCATGACCATAGTGTGGCAGTCGCCGCCGTTGCGTTGGTTGTCGATCAGCGGATTTTTCTACGCTGGTGTGCAGCTGACGCTGGCTACCTTCGTGGTGACGTTACTGGTCACCGACGCCGGATTTGGCCTGGTCGAAGCGGGTGCGGTCCTCGCCACGGTTCAGGCCGCTGGTGTCGCCGGCCGGGTCGGCTGGGGATGGATCGCCGACCGTATCGGCAGCGGTCTGATCGTCCTGCTCATCATGGGGGGCGCCTGTATCACTGGGGCCCTGTTGGTGATGGCCGTGTCGGAAGAATGGGGACCGGTCGCCATTTATACCCTGTTCGCCCTATTCGGCTTTAACGCGCTGGGGTGGACCGGGGTGTTCCAGGTCGAGGCGGCGCGCTATGCGCCACAAGGAAAGCTCGGGACGGTAATCGGCGGTATCACGGCGCCGAGTTATGGCGGAGTCATCGTTGCACCGGCGGTGTTCTCGCTGGCCTTTATTTCCATTGGCTCCTACACGACGACTTTCGCACTGGTTGCCCTGTTTGCCGTACTTGGTATGCTCTCTCTCGCCTTGGTCGGCCGTGCTGCCGCCCGCGACCCTGGTGCATCAGCGCAGTTCTAAATCGCAACTAACTTTGAGGAAGTAAAAATATGGAAACGTCTGTCACGTTCATGTCTGACGGTCTTAAGCTTGCCGCTGTCATGCATACGCCCGACGATATGACGCCCGGTGATAAGCGCGCGGCGTTCCTCGTCCTGCATGGTTTCGGCACCGGTAAAGATGGCTCGACGCCGGAGATTTTGGCGAACATGTTCTGCGATTGGGGCTATGTGGCGCTGCGCTTCGATTTTCGCAGTTGCGGCCACAGCGAAGGTGAGCCCGGTCTTGTACGTTGCCTCGATCAGGTCGCCGATACGCAAAACGCGGTGACCTGGATGGCCGAGCAGGAGGGCGTCGATCCCGAGCGCATTGGCGTTATCGGCCACAGCTTTGGCGCCGCGGTTGCGGCCTATGCCGGCGGGGTCGATGAGCGTATCGCCGCGGTGATTTCATCGTGCGGTTGGGGTGATGGGGATACCAAGTTCCAGCTCCAGCATCTGGGCGACGATTGGACGAAGTTCACCGAAAGTTTGGCCGAAGGAAAGCGCCGGCGCGACGCTGGTGAGCCCGATCTGAGGATGGCGCGCTGGGATATCGTTCCGATCCCCGAACATCTGCGCGGCAATATGGGCGAGAGCGTTACTATGGAATTTCCCTCGGAGACGGCCCAGAGCATGTTCGATTTCCGCGCCAATGACGTCGTCGGAAATATAGCGCCCCGCCCGCTGCTGTTGTTCCACGCGTCGGACGATTCGGTGACACCGACCGATCAGTCGCTGCAGTTATTCGCCCATGCCGGCCAACCGACCGATCTGCTGCTGCTCTCCGGGGTCGATCATTTTCCATTTTCGATCGGCAACGAGCGCCCGCGCGCTGCCCTGCACGATTGGCTCAACACCTATTTACCGGCTTAGGGTTTGGGCCCGGCTGGGATAAGCTTTGAACGAAAAATAACCAACAAATCGGGAGGGACGGTTCGATGGATAACAAGATTTACACGCCGACCGCGGAAGAACTGGATGCACGGATAGGGCGTTTTAATGAGCTGAAACCCATGTCGACGGCCGACGACCTCGCCTGGGTGCCCCAAAAAGCGTGGGAGATTTTTTTCGCCCAGACGATCAAGGCGGTCATTCTGGAAGACACTCAGAGCCCGTTCGGCAACGACGCGCCGATCATGGGCGCGGAAGGCACGACGATGTTTATTTCGGAAATGCCACCGGGGCAGGGGCCTTGTCTGCACTCCCACAACAATACCTTTGAGACGTTCATGGTGTTGCAGGGCACAATCGAATACCGGATTGGCGAGCCCGTCATACATAAAAGAGTGCTCAACAAGTGGGATGTGTTTTCCTGTCCGCCGGGTATCTATCGCGAGTTTAGTAATGTTGGCGACGACACGGCTTTTCAACTCACCGTCCTGACAGGCCCGGTCGAACGCGACGACGTATCGATGCCCAACTCGGTCAAAGAACGCGTCGCCAAGGAATTTGGCGACGAGGTTGCCGAGGCCTTCGGCGCCTTGATGCCGTTCGATCCGCCGTTGGCATAGCTATGCCTGTCGTTTCGGCGAACGGAATCGAACAATATTACGAAGTCACGGGCGACGGTCCACCCTTGCTGCTGGTTGCCGGCATGGGGGGCACCGCCAATTATTGGGAAGATCAAGTCAGCTTTTTCGCCCAGCACTATACGGTGATCACCTACGACCAGCGGGGCACCGGCCGTTCCGACCACAGCCCGGTGAGCGGTATCGAGCAACTACGCGACGATCTGTTTGCGCTTCTCGATGCCATCGGTTTCGGAGTCGTCGATTTCATGGGGCATTCGACCGGCGGCAATATCGCCCAGATCGCCGCCATCGAGAACGCTGACCGGCTGGCTAAATTGGTGATTTACGCCAGTACAACTCATGGCGACCATTACCGCTCGAAAGTTTGGCGCGTTCGCCGCTCGATTCTCGAACAGCAAGGCGCCGCGCTCTACGGTGACATGAGCAGCCTGATGCTCTATCCGCCGCGCTGGATCGTCGAGAACGCAGAGAAGCTCGAACGCCAACAGGCGGCGCAGATGAAGATGCTGGCGCCGGTCGAGGTGATGACCAGCCGCATCGAGGCGGTGCAGAAATTCGACCGGCGCGACCAATTGAGCCAAATCTCTACGCCAACCCTGGTGATTTGTTCGAAGGACGATACCCAGACGCCGTCCTATTTTTCCGAAGATCTGGCGGCGAGAATACCGACGGCCGAGCTGGTCTTGATGGAATATGGCGGGCATGCCTGTTCCAGGACGGCGCCGCAGGAATTCAACGAAATTATTCTGAAATACCTTAAGAGCTAACGGGAGAAGAACAATGGCACATCAAGCAATTATCCCCGCCGGGTCGGCGCCGCCCCTGGCGCCCTATTCGCCTGGCGTACGGGTTGGCAACACAGTCTATGTGTCGGGCGTGCTGGCGATGGACAGCGACGGCAACATTGTTGGCGAAGGCGACATCAAGGCGCAGACCCGCCAAGTCCTTGAATCGATCAAAAGCGTGGTTGAGGCAGCGGGCGGCTCGATGAGCGACATCGCCTTCAACCAGATTTTTCTGGCCGACCTCACGGGCTACGCCGCCATGAACGAGGTGTATGCCGAATATTTCGCCAGCAATCCACCGGCGCGCTATTGCATTAAGGCCGATCTGGTGAAGCCCGAATTTCTGGTCGAGATATCGTCGACCGCGCATGTCGGTTAGGGCTGCCTGGCAGCAACGCGTTTAACGCTTGCGCAATCCGGCAACCCCTGTCGCGGTGAGGGCGCCGACGACGATAAGCGCCCCGACGATTTGCAGCGGCGCGAGAAGCTCGTCGAGGAACAGATAGGCGGCGAACATGGTGAACAGCGGTTCGACGTATGAATACAATGTCGCCTTGGCCGGCCCGATTTTCGCGATTGCCACGAAATAACCAATGATGCCGCAAGCGTAGAACACCGACGTGCCGGCAATACCGACCCAGCCGCTGCCCGTTTCGGGTAGTTGCGGATCGTTGAGGATCAGACTGAAGGCGATGAAAACGACGGCCGCCGTGGACACGATATAAAAGGTCACTTGGCGGGAGTCGCCGCTTCGAATGACGCGGCTGCTGACCGCCGAAACAAGAGCCAGACCGAAGGCGCCAACCAGGGCGTAAATGATGCCAAGAAGGGCTAAGCTTTCGCCATTGACGCCGAATATTAGCGCCAGGCCGGCGAAGGCGACGACGCCGGCGATAACTGTTGTCGCGGTCAGCTTCTCCCAGCCCATCACCGCCACGATCAGGCTGGTGAATAGAGGGAATAGGAAAAAGATCAGCACCGCGAGCGAAACCCCCAAGATTTCGATCGCGTTCAGAATCGAGAACGAGAATCCCGCTGTGATCAGTCCCAGAGTGACCGCGGCGATGGCATCGCTTTTGGGGAGCGCAAAACGTGCGCCCGTAACCCATAACGCCAGCGCAAGCACGAGCGTCGGTACAATGAAGCGCGCGGTTGCGACCGTTAGGGGATCGGCGCCGCCCTTATAGGCCAGGCCCGCCATGCTGTTTGTCAGCGCGAAACTGACGGTGAACCACAAGACGAGCGCTATCGCCAGAAATTCGCGGCGTTCCATAGTGTCGTTTCCCCAGCTTATTTTTGTCCACTCAAGCACAAAGCGCCGAGGCGTTGCACGAGATCATTTTCATTTCGCGCCGTCTGTCGTAACCTGGGGCGTCGAAAACCACCAACGAAGTGGACCGCGCCATGTCATCCGAACCGCTGATTTATCTGAACGGTGAAATCATTGAAGCCACCGATGCCCGCATTTCGCCGTTTGACCGCGGATTTTTGTGGGGCGATGGCGTTTACGAGATTACGCCCTGTTTCGATGGCCAGATGTTCCGGCTGGGCGACCATTTGGATCGGCTCTACCGCTCGTTGCGCTATGTGCGTATCGATCCGGGTATGGATCAGGCGGCGATGGAGGCGGCGACGCTGGAGGCGTTGGCGGCCAACGCGCCGCGGCTCGAGCCCGGCGGCATGTATCGTGTCGGGCACTGGATCACCCGCGGGGTGGACACCAATTCGATGAGCGCGCTCGCCGCCGGTCCGGCGACCGTGATGATCTTTTTCCGCCAAGTCGATGTCGGGGCTATCGCCAGAAACCAGACCTCGGGCCTACGCCTGTCGGTCACGTCGACCCGCCGCAATCCGCCAGAATGCATCGAAGCGCGCGCCAAGGTGACGAGCAAGATGAACCAGATTTTGGCGGAACTCGACGCAGCGTCGAACGATTCGCTGTCGTTGATGCTTGATATTCACGGCAATGTTGCCGAGAACTCGACCGCCAACTTTTTCATCGTGCGCAACGGTACGTTAATGACACCGCCGGAGGGCAACATCCTGGAAGGGGTGACGCGCAAGGTGGTGTTCGAATTGTGCGAACGCTTGGACATTCCCGTCGAGGAACGCGACTTCACCATGTACGACGTGTCTCAGGCGGATGAATGTTTCCTGACATCAAGCGCGATCTGCGCCATGCCGGTGCGCGAAATCGACAGCTTCCGGCCGCGGCTCGAACTGCCGGGGCCGGTCACCAGCCGGTTGATAAGCGCATTTGCCTCTGAGACGGGCTTCGATTTCGCGAAACTAGCCAAAGCGGCGTAAGCGCATTTGCGATCGGGCAATTCCGTATTGAATGCCCGATCGCGCAATGTTCCTAAGAGGTTAGGATTTCGCCTCGACGGTGAGGTTGAGCAGCCGCGCCGCATTACCGCCCCACACCAATGCCTTATCGTCCTCGGAGAGGCCTTGGACGGAATCGACATGGCCCACCGGGTCGGTCTCCGCCATGTCGTAGGGATAGTCGGTGCCCATCAAAATATGGTCAGGGCCCCAGGCTTCAATCAGGTGGCGCAATTGCATCTCGGTGAACACCACCGTGTCGAAATGCAGTTTCTTTAGATAATGGGACGGCAGATTGGGAAGGGCGCCATGAACGTCTTCGCGGGTCGGGAAGGGGTGATCGAAACGCCCCCAATAGCCCGGTAGGTAACCGCCGCCATGGGCGACGCAGACCTTCAGGTTGGGATGGCGTTCCAAATAACCGTCGAACACCAAATGGCCGATCGCCAGCGCCGATTCCAGCGGATGGCCGATCAGGTTGGTGAAATAATGGTCTTTCATCCGCGCGCCTTCGGTGGTGCCGACCGGATGCATGAAAATCAGCATGTCGAGTTCTTCGACCTTGGCGAAGAATTTATCCAGCCCGATTCGGGTCAGTTCCTTGCCGCCGACATTGGTGCCGATCTCGACCCCGCGCATGCCGAATTCCTTGTGGCAGCGCTCGAGCTCGGCCACCGCTAAGTCGGGGGCCTGTAGAGGAACCGTGCACATGGGGATCAAGCGGTCGGGGTATTTCGCACCGAGCTCGGCCATGTGGTTATTGGTGTAAACGGCGGTCTCGCGCCCCAGTTCGGGGTCGGCCCAGTAACAGTAATGCCAGGGCGCCGGCGAAATTGCCTGCATATCGACACCGCTGGCGTCCATGTCGGCAATCCGCAGCTCGGGCTGGGTCAGCTTCGGCATGAGGATTTCGTTTTGCTCGACATTGAGCCCGCGTGTCAGGTCGCTGGCGAAATGGATCGCCGGTACGTCCTCTGCGGTCCAGTGGCCCTCGGCCATGGCGTCGACTTCGGGTATGTGGACGTGACAGTGAATATCTACCGTAAGGTGCTTACGTCCGCTCTTTACCGTGTGGCTATGGCCATGATCGGCTGCCGGCGCGTGGTTGGCGCATTGAAATAACATCGTGGTCTCCCTGGAAAAGCGACTCGTCTGTTGCTGACGGTCTTGAGCCGGTTAGGTCCGGATTTAAAAGACGGGGCAATCTGACTCTATTTTTTGATATTGTCGATACAAACGGAACCGCCCTGCTCAGTACAGCGAGATTCTTCTATAAAAGACGTAATCAACCCAAATGTCACAATTGCTAAATTGTCACACCAATCAGAATAACGCATGGTTGGAAAAATATCGATATTTTATTCTTGCAATCCGATAGGCGGTGTAGTTAAAGCGTAGCAAGGGTCTTTTATCGTTAACGGTTTGCAAGGGTTCGCCGGATAAGAAATCTGTTGGATCACGTCTAATTTTTTAAGGGGGAATACCCAATGAATCGCGCAGCACTGCTAGGTG
>JBLHHE010000012.1:0-13488 GCA_047616465.1 Alphaproteobacteria bacterium | reverse complement strand
AAGACGCCTTTGCCGGCAAGCAGACCCGGGTTCGCGTCAACACGTCGGTTTCCTGCGAGACTTGTTCGGGTAGTGGCGCCGAGGGTGGCGCCACTCCTGTCGCGTGTCCCAGCTGTCGTGGAGCGGGCAAGGTCCGCACCCAACAGGGATTTTTCACCGTCGAGCGATCTTGCCCGACGTGCCAGGGCGCCGGCCGGGTCATCGACAATCCGTGCCGGGCGTGCGCCGGTGCGGGCCGTGTCGAGCGTGAGAAAACCCTTTCCGTCAACATCCCCTCCGGGGTCGAGGATGGCACGCGCATTCGGGTTTCCGGCGAGGGCGAAGCCGGCCTGCGCGGCGGCCCCCCGGGCGATCTGTATATTTTCGTGTCGATCAAAGCCCACCGGTTCTTTGGCCGCGAGGGCGCCGACATTTATTGCCGCGTGCCGATCCCCATGACGACGGCAGTTTTGGGCGGGACTCTTGAGGTGCCGACCATCGACGGCGCCCGGGCGCGGGTTAACATACCGGCGGGCACCCAGACGGGGCAGCAATTCCGCCTGCGCGGTAAGGGCATGTCCGTGTTGCGCAGCAGCGCGCGTGGCGACATGTATGTCCAGTCGCAGGTCGAGACACCCGTCAACTTGACCAAAAAACAGCGCGAGCTATTGCGTGAGTTCGACCAGTCCGGCGGCGGCAAATCCCATAGCCCCGAAGCCGAAGGTTTCTTCACCAAGGTGAAGGAACTCTGGGAAGACTTCAAAGAATAGGCCAGCCTCGCGGTCGGGTTATCCCGGGCTGCCGTCCCGCCTCTGCCGTGGTAAGCTTGCCGGTAGATAGTCAAATATTTTGGAATTGTTAGATGGCGAACTCGCTCAAAATTGGCGTCGTTGGTGCGTCGGGCCGGATGGGCCGGATGGTCGCCAGCATAATTGCAGGCTCTAGCGCGTGCGAGCTTGCCGGTGCGACAGAGGCGCCCGGCTCGCAATATCTCGGCGCCGATGCTGGGATGTTGGCTGGTGTCGGCGACACTGGCGTGATCGTTACCGACGATACGGCGGCGATGTTTGCTGGGGTCGAGGCGGTCATCGATTTCACCGTGCCGGCGGCGACCCAGGCGCACGCCCAAATAGCCGCCGCCGCAGGTTGCGCGCTGATCGCCGGCACGACCGGCATGGAAGAGGGGCACCGGGCCGCATTGGAAGCCGCGGCGGCCTCGGTACCTATTGTCTGGGCGCCGAATATGTCGGCCGGCGTCAATTTGCTGTTCGCCGTGACCCAGCAGGTGGCCCGGGCGCTGGGTGAGGATTTCGATATCGAAATCGTCGAGATGCACCACCGCCACAAGATCGATGCGCCGTCGGGCACCGCATTGGGGTTGGGCCAGGCGGCCGCGGCCGGTCGCGGCGTCGACTTCGACGCGGTGAAGCAATTATCGCGCGAAGGCATTACCGGCGAACGCAAACCCGGCGATATAGGTTTTGCGACCTTACGCGGCGGCGATGTGGTCGGCGAGCACACGGTTGTTTTCGCCGGCGCCGGCGAGCGCATCGAATTGTCCCACAAGGCCACCGACCGGGCGATATTTGCCCGGGGCGCGGTGCGCGCGGCGTTGTGGACCGCCGGTAAACCCGCTGGGTTTTACACGATGAACGATGTTTTGGGGTTGTCCATCTAGGCTCCGTGCCGGCGCTGAGCTAGGCTCGGGCTGCTATGGCGCAAATGACTAAATCACAGATCGAGGCCTTCTTTGGACGCTTGGCGGCGGCCGACCCCTCGCCGACGACTGAGCTTAATTACGCGAACAATTACACCATGCTGGTGGCGGTGGTGCTGTCGGCGCAGGCCACCGATGTTGGGGTCAACAAGGCGACCGCTAAGCTCTTTAAAATCGCCGACACTCCGCAAAAAATGTTGCGGTTGGGCGAGGGCGGCATCACCGAGCATATCCGCACGATCGGTCTGTACCGCAACAAGGCCAAGAACGTTATCGCCTTGAGCCGCCAACTTATCGACCTGCATGGCGGTGAGGTGCCGCATGATCGTGAGGCGCTAGAGGCCTTACCGGGCGTCGGCCGTAAAACCGCCAATGTGGTGCTCAATACTGCCTTTGGCGAGCCGACAATCGCCGTCGATACTCATATCTTCCGGCTGTCCAACCGCACCGGCTTGGCGCCGGGCAAGAACGTCGTTGAGGTCGAGACCAAGCTGCTCAAACGGGTGCCGGCGCAGTACCGTCAGCATGCCCATCATTGGCTCATTCTCCATGGGCGTTATGTGTGCAAGGCACGCAAGCCCGACTGCCCGCGCTGTATCGTCGCCGATCAGTGCCAGTACAAGGCGAAGACGATTTCCTGAGATCGGGGCGCGGGTCTTTTGAAGGGAAACAGGGTTATGAAGTTTTGGCTGGCTTGACCAGCGCGCGATAGCAATCGGCAAGGGCGGCGCCTTCGAGCCGGCCCGCTAGATTTCGCGCTTCATAATACTCGACGGCGCGGGTTCGGGCCGCGGCATCCTTGACGTACAAAAATACATGAAACGTACACCCTGTTGCGGGGGCGCGGTAAAGCCGAACTTCCGCGGGTCCGTCGAGGCGTACTAGATCAGGCGGCCCTAGAAGATTATCGACCTCATTGGAGGCAAGGCCCACCAAGGTGTCCGGCGTTGGTATCGGCGCAGGCGCGGCACGTACGGCCTCACGTACGGGTTCGCGCGTGGGCTCGGTCGGCGCGGTCTGTGGCGGCACTTTCACGGTGGCGGTGGCGGTGGCGGTGGCGGTTGGCTGGGGCGGTGTGCTTGTGTTTTGCGATCCAGCGCAGGCCGCCAATAGACAGGCGGCCCCCACGATAATGAATTGCCGGGCGCCCATTAGCTGGACGCTCTAGCCGAAGGGGTAAGTTTAGAAATTAGACGATCAATAATAGCAGCACCAGCGTAAGGGTAATCACGCCGCCGAACATGATCGCGAGCCGTGAGGGAGCTGCGTCATTTTGATCTGTCCGGGATCGATCGGGGCCTAGCGATTTAAGAAGAGACAGTAAGATCGCCATGAATTTCGCCGCCGTTATCGATCTCTAGATGACCGTATCGAATTGTGCCGGTGACCCGGCCGGTGCTGGTGAGGTGCAAACGGTTGGTGACCGTCAAATCGCCGTCGAAGGCGCCACTAATCGTCGCGTCGCCAAGGGTCGCGGTGCCGACAAAGGAACCGGTTTGGGCGATTTCCATGGCTTTTGCGTTGGGGACTGAGGCCTCCAGGTGCCCTTCGATAATCAGCAGCTCGCACTCAGCTATTTCTCCCGACAGCCTGATGTCGCGGCCAATTGTCAGGGCGCGGCTATCTATCGAGCGGGGGCCGGTACTCATACTGCTGCGGCCGAGCGTCAGGTTAGGGATTTCTGCGATCCGTGCGGGACGGCTCTCTAGGAAGCTCAAATCGGGTTCGCCGCGCTCGCCCGTATCGTCGTTTATCGATGACATGATTACGTCTCCTAGGGAGTCGACCGGCGGCACCGCGCTATTAAGTCTGCGGTGATCGGCCTGCGGTCCAAATACCAACCGTGCGTTCGCTATATACTACGCTTCCCATCTTACTTTGGCAAATAGATGGAAAGTCTTGATATATAGTTAAATTATGATCTCAACTTCATCTCAGGGAGACGCTGGAAGGCATGCAGCATGAACGCGGTGCCGAATAAGGGGAGGATGAGATTGACGATTGGAATGACAGAAATCGCTGCAATCACCAAGCCGGCCGATAGCACGGGAAACCGGTGTTTCCGACGCATAGCGCGGATTTCAGCCGCATTCAGCCGCCGGCAGGCGACCAATTCGAAAAACTCCCGGCCGAGCAGATAACCGTTCAGCGCCCAACTGACCACCAGATAGACCGGCCCTAGGAATACTAGCGGCAAGATAAGAATATTGAGCACAATTAGGATCAGGACAAACCGCAATCCGATGAAAATCGCTTCCATGATGGACTGGCTGCGGGCCTCGGGCAGGTGCGGGTAGTGACGCGCTTCGACGGCCCGGCAAATCGTCTCGAGCATGAGGCTGGCGATGAGGCCGACAAAGGCGGGCAACAACAGAACCAACAAGACCACCGCGGCCAAGCTACCCAAAATGTCGACGATCCAGTCCAGCCAGGCGAGGGCGATGAAATCGGTTTTATTGAGTGTCGTGTTGATGGCGAACCATAAGACAATCGCGGTCACCAGCGAGCCGGCGATGCTCAACCACAGAACACGCTGAAACGGCGCTGTTGGCAATTGGGCGAGGGATTTGAAAAACGCATCGAACATAGTGGCGCAGTCTTAGCTCTACAAAGCGGCGATACCAAGGCTTTCGGTAAGCGGCTCGCGCCGTTTTCCTTGCCCGGGTGATGGCGGTGGCTATACTCCGCGTCCGTTCACCTTCTCACCCGCCCGCCCCTTCAAAGGAAATTTGCCATGAGCGCCGAAACCGCGTCCGCCGCCGATCTTGATGTCGTCTGTATCGGCAACGCCATTGTTGATGTCTTGACCCAGAACGACGATGCGACGTTGATCCGGCTCGGCATGACCAAGGGGTCGATGTCGTTGGTCGATGCCGAGACAGCGGAACGGCTCTACAACGAATTGGGGCCTGGGGTCGAGACGTCGGGCGGCTCAGCCGGCAACACGGCGGCCGGCCTGGCGTCATTGGGGGCCAAATGCGCCTATATCGGCAGAGTTCGCGACGATCAATTGGGCGAAATTTTCGCCCATGATATTCGCGCGGTGGGTGCCGAGTACGCCACAGCTCCAGCCACCGACGGGCCGCCGACGGCGCGCTGCCTGATCCTGATTACGCCCGATGCCGAGCGCACCATGAACACGTTCCTGGGCGCCTGCGCCGATCTGGGGCCGGACGATATAGATGGTGATTTAATCGGTCGGGCAAAGGTAACCTATTTGGAGGGTTATCTCTGGGACCGCGATGCGGCCAAGCAGGCGTTTCTCAAAGCCGCACGGTTGGCGCACGCGGCCGGGCGCATGACAGCGCTGACCCTATCGGATTCGTTCTGCGTCGATCGTCACCGCGACTCGTTTCGCAGCCTCGTTCGGGACCATGTTGATATTCTGTTCGCCAACGAGGCGGAAATTCTATCGCTCTACGAGGTCGATAATTTCGATACCGCCTTGCAGCATGCCCGCGAGGATTGCTCGATTGCTGCATTGACCCGATCGGAGAAGGGCTCGGTGGTCATTGCCGGCGACGAAGTGCATGTGGTTGACGCCGAGCCAGTTTCCCGGGTGATCGATACCACCGGGGCTGGCGACCAGTACGCCGCTGGTTTTCTCTATGGCTACACAAACGGCGACGATTTGGCTCAGTGCGCGCGCATCGGCGGCTTGGCCGCGGCGGAAGTCATTTCCCATGTCGGACCAAGGCCCCAGGACAGTCTGGCGGGTCTGGTGGCGGCGCGTCTCAGCGAGGGCTAGAGCAGCTTCCCGGTAGTTTGAATCAATTCTGTTGCCGATCGGGGCGGCGGCCCCGCGGAAGACGGCGCGGCCCGATGCGGGGCATCGGGCAAGCCGTCTGACAAAGGGGATGCCCGCCGATCGCCAACCCGAAGGGGCGGGCAGTTGCGCGCCAATGCCAAGGGTTTCGGCTCGACCATAGCTACGGCTATGCTCTTCGCCGAAGCCCTTGGCCTTGTCACACATCCGCTCCGCCAGAATGGTTCAAACTACCGGGAAACTGCTCTCATCGCCCAGAAGGTTTCCAGGCGCACGCCGTAAACCGGCACCGTCTCGGGCCGCGACAGCTTGCGCCAATAGGCGATGCGCTGGCCGGAATCGTGATAGAGCGGCAGCACGTAATAATTCCACATCAAGATCCGGTCGAGCGCCCGCGCCGCCGCGGCCAACTCTTCGCGGGTTCGCGCCGTGCCCAGGGCAGCGATCATCGCATCGACTGCCGGGTCGGCGACCCCCGACCAGTTGCGCCCGCCCGGTTGGTTGGCGGTGAGCGAACTCCAATAATTTTGTTGCTCATTGCCCGGCGATAACGTCACGCCCCAGAACCCGAAGACCATGTCGAAATCGTAACTGTCGATCAGGCCCTGAAACTGCGCCGATTCGACGAGGCGTATCCGGGCCTCGATACCGAGCCGTTTCAAATTTCGCGCGTAGGCCAAGGCGATGCGTTCGTTCGACGGCTGACGCAGTGTAATCTCGAACTGGAACGGTGTTCCGTCGGGTCTGCGCAACACGTCGTCGCGCACCGTCAGGCCGGCTTGCTTGAGCAACTTTGCGGCGCGGCGAAGGTTGGTGCGATCGCGCCCCGACCCATCGGTCGCCGCCGGCTGGAAAGGTGGACCGAAGACTTCCGGCGGTACCTGTTCGCGCCAGGGCTCCAGAAGTTTTAACTCGCCCGGCGAGGGCGGGCCGCTAGGCGCCAGCGACGATTTGTCGAACATGCCGGCGGTCCGGGCATAGCCCTGATGCAGCAAGGCGCGGTTGAGCCATTCGAAATCGAAGGCAAGGTTCAAGGCTTCGCGCACCCGGCGGTCGGCGAACAGGGGGCGCCGCAGATTGAAAGCCAGGGCGCGCAGCCCCGACGGCGTGCCATTCTCGATGGTCTCGCGCACCGCGCGGCCCTCGGTCAGCGCCGGGAAGTCGTATTGGGTTGCCCAGCGCGCCGCATTGCCCTCGCCGCGATAATCGTAATCGCCGGCTTTGAACGCTTCCAGCGCCACCGAATCGTCGCGGTAATAGTCATAGCGAATGGTGTCCACATTGAACTGACCGCGGTTGACCGCAAGGTCGCGTCCCCAATAGTCCGGGTTGCGCCGATAGACGATGTTGCGGCCGGGCTCAATTTCCTCGATCACATACGGGCCGCTGGCAACTGGTTGGTCGAGAGTGGTCTCGGCGAATTCGCGATCCCGCCACCACACCTCGGACAGAATTGGCAGAAAACCCGCGACCAGCAGCGGCAATTCCCGGTCGCTATTGTCGGCAAAGGTAAAGCGCACGCGGCGCGGCCCGGTCTGCGCGACTGTGGCGACGCGCGACCAGGTGGCGCGGGCGTTGGGACTGCCGTTTTCCTTCAGGATGCGCCAGCTGAAGATGACATCGTCGACGGTCACTGGCGTGTCGTTGGAAAACCGCGCCTCTTTGCGCAGGGTGAACTCGATCCAGCCCCGGTCGTCGGCCATTTCGATCGATTCGGCGAGCAGGCCATAAAGCGAGAAAGGCTCGTCGCGGCTGCGCCGGGTCAGGGTCTCGAAAAAATTACCGAACCCATGGTGAAGTCCGGCCGCCGGTTTGCCCTTAATGACGTAGGGATTGAGGGTGTCGAACGTGCCGATGGCGTGCAGGCGCAAAACGCCGCCTTTCGGGGCGTTGGCGTTTACATAGTCGAAATGGGAAAACCCGGCCGGATATTTCGGCGCCCCGTGCATGGCGATGGCATGCACGGGCTCGGCCATCGCGGCCGTGGAAGCCTGCGCGAGCGTCGCGAGGACAACAAGTGCCGCTGCAAATCCGCGCGCCACAGTAAAAAATCTTGCCAATATCCGTTCCTCGCGATTCTTTCAGAACATGTTTACTGACAACGGAAGGGCAACAGCTCACATATAGGGCGTCCCCAATTGATTCGATACTGTCCACTAAACGCGCGACACTAATGTGATCGATAGGCTAACCGGAGACGAGGCGACTATGCATATCGGCGTTCCCCGAGAGATTAAGACCCAGGAATACCGGGTTGGTTTGATTCCATCGTCGGTGCGCGAGCTAACCCACCACGGCCATACGGTCACGGTGGAGGCCGGCGCCGGCGCGGGCATCAGTTTCACCGACGATGATTATCGCGCTGCCGGTGCCCAAATTGCCCCGGACCCTGCTTCGGTATTTGCCGTGGCCGAGATGATCGTCAAGGTCAAAGAGCCGCAAGCTGCCGAATTTCCTCTGATACGCGAGGGGCAGATTTTGTTTACCTATCTGCACCTTGCCGCCGAGCCGGAAGTGACCGACGCTCTGATGGCGTCGAAATGCATCGCCATTGCTTATGAAACGGTGACCGATGACCAGGGCGGCCTGCCCTTGTTGTCGCCGATGAGCGAGGTCGCCGGGCGTATGTCGATTCAGGTCGGCGCCCATTGCCTAGAGAAGGAAAGAGGCGGCCGCGGTGTTTTGCTGGGCGGGGTGCCGGGGGTCGAGGCGGCTAATGTGCTGGTAATCGGCGGCGGGGTTGCCGGTACCAACGCGGCGCGCATGGCCATGGGGGTGGAGGCGCGGGTCACCGTGCTCGACCGCTCGCTCGACCGGCTGAAAGAGCTCGACATGCAGTTTGGTCCGACCCTGAACACGATCTACTCCACGGTCGATGCCGTCGAACGCTATGTGCTCACTGCCGATCTGGTTATCGGCGCGGTTTTAGTGCCCGGCGCGACGGCGCCCAAGCTGGTGACGGCTGCAATGGTCAAAACCATGAAGGCGGGCGCAGCGATGGTCGATATTTCGATCGACCAGGGCGGCTGCTTCGAGACTTCTCGCCCGACAACCCACGACAATCCCACCTTCATCGTCGATGAGGTGGTGCATTACTGCGTCACGAACATGCCGGGTGCGGTGTCGCGCTCGTCATCGGCGGCCCTGAACAACGCAACGCTGCCGTTTGTGATGGAACTCGCCGACAAGGGGTACCGTCGGGCATTGCACGAGAACACCCATTTCAGGCGCGGCCTCAACGTCCACCATGGCGACATCACCCACGGCGCGGTGGCGAAGGCCTTGGGCCGGCCGCACCGCCACCCCGAAGACGCGATCTTGCCTTAGGGGCTCTGGTCAGCTTTCGGAGTCGAGTTCCAGCGCATAACCGGCCGAGCGCACGGTGCGGATAAGGTCGGGTGCGCCGGGCAGGTTCATCGCTTTGCGCAGGCGGCGGATGTGCACATCGACGGTGCGGGGCTCGATGTCGGCATCCTGGCCCCACACATGATCGAGCAGCTGTTCGCGGTCGAATACCCGGCCGGGACGCTCAAGCAGAAACCGCAGCAGGCGAAATTCCGTCGGCCCCAGATCGATGGCTTGGCCGCTGCGGCTGACCCGGTGGCTGTCCAGATCCATGACGATATCGGCGTAGGTCAGCGCATCTTTGTCGAATGAGGGGCGGGTGCGCCGAAGGACCGCGCGAACCCGCGCGATCAGTTCGCTGGGCGAAAACGGTTTGACCACATAATCGTCGGCGCCCGATTCCAGACCGCGAATGCGGTCGCCCTCCTCACCGTGGGCGGTGAGCAGGATCACCGGCAGGTCGCGGGTTTCCGGATCGCGCCGCAGGCGGCGGCAGATTTCGATGCCCGAGACATAAGGCAGCATCCAGTCGAGCAAGACCAGATCCGGTTTCGCTTCGGCGACCGCCAGCATCGCCTCGTCGCCGTCGCGGGCAACGGCGGTTCGAAAGCCGGCCTTTTCCAGATTATAGGTCAGCAGTTCGACCAGGGCCGCCTCGTCTTCGACGATCAGCACGCTTGGTCGTAATGTTCCTGCTCCATCCATCAAAATTTCGCTTTGTCTCTTATTCGGGCTCGACCACGGTGACGCTGGCCTGGTCGGTTTTCGGGCGGTCCCCGTCCAGGATAACGCCCTCGACTTGGTAATGGATGAGCTCGGCAATATTGGTCGTCAAATCGCCGATACGTTCGATATTGCGCGCCACGAACAGCAGATGGGTGCAGGGCGTGATATTGCGCGGATCTTCCATCATGTAGGTCAACAGTTCGCGAAATAGACTGTCGTACATATCGTCCACTTCGGCGTCGCGCACCCATACTTCGCGCGCCTTGGCGACATCGTTATCGGCGAAGGCGTCGAGCACGTCCTTGGTCATTTCGCGCACCATGCGGCCCATCCGGGGAATGGTGAACAGGGGTTTGACCGGCGGCATTTGATTGAGGGCGATGGCGCGTTTGGCGACATTTTTGGCGTAATCGCCGATCCGTTCGACAATCGGGGCGATCTTCAGCCCGGTCACGATATGACGCAGATCGCCGGCCATGGGTTGGCGTAACGCGAGCAGCCGGATTGCCATCTCATCGACTTCGGCGTGCAATACGTCGATTTTCCGGTCGTTCTCGATAGCCCCCTCGGCCAGGGTCGAATCGCGCTTTTGCAACGCCTCGATAGATTGCTCGAGCTGGGTCTCGGCCAAGCCCCCCATGCGGCTTATCAGGTCGCTCAGGCGGGCCAGTTCTTCGTCGAACGATTTAACGATATGGCTGTGGTCGGTCGGCATAGTTTGGTGTCCCTTTTGGTCCGTCAGGCTCGCGGTCTAGCCGAAGCGGCCGGTAATGTAATCTTGCGTGCGCTGGTCCTCTGGGTTGGTGAAGATATGCTCGGTATCGCCGTCTTCGACCAGGATCCCGAGATGGAAAAACGCGGTCCGCTGGCTCACCCGCGCGGCCTGCTGCATCGAGTGGGTGACGATCACGATGGTATAATTCTGTCGCAATTCGTCCATCAACTCTTCGATCCGCGCAGTGGCGATCGGGTCCAGCGCCGAACAGGGCTCGTCCATCAAGATAACCTCCGGGTTTACGGCAATGGCGCGGGCGATGCACAGACGCTGTTGCTGGCCACCGGAGAGGCTGGTGCCTGGCTGATCGAGGCGGTCTTTGACTTCGTCCCATAAGCCGGCGCGGCGCAGGCTGGCTTCGACCAAATCGCCCAGATCGGCCTTGTTAGCGTTCATGCCGTGGATACGCGGCCCATAGGCGACATTCTCGTAGATCGATTTCGGGAACGGGTTGGGTTTCTGGAAAACCATGCCGACCCGTGCGCGCAGCTGCACCACATCGACGGAGCGATCGTACACATCGGCGCCATCGAGCAGGATCGTTCCGGTGACCCGGCAGCTATCGATGGTGTCGTTCATCCGGTTGAGGCACCGCAGAAATGTCGATTTACCGCAGCCCGACGGGCCGATCAGGGCGGTGACTTCGTTTTCGCAGACTTCCAGCGAGACCCCTTCGAGCGCCTGCTTATCGCCATAAAAAACGTCGATGTCGGTCGCCGAGACCTTGACCGGCGGTGCGTCCACCCTGGCGGGGCTCTCGAGTACGTTTTGGGTCATTTTAAGCGCCGTTGCTTTCTTCGGGACGGCCGTTTGAATAGCCAAGTTATCGGTCATTCTACCACCGCCTTTCGAATTTCTTACGTAAGATTACAGCCGCCAAATTCATGGCGATCAAAAATGCCAACAGCACCAGAATCGCTGCCGAGGTTTTTTCCACGAAGGCGCGCTCCGGCGCATCGGCCCACAGGAATACCTGAACCGGCAGGACCGTTGCCGGGTCGGTGAAGCTGCGCGGAATATCGACGATGAACGCGACCATGCCGATCATCAGCAACGGCGCGGTTTCGCCCAGGGCGCGCGCCATGCCGATAATAGTGCCGGTGAGAATGCCGGGCATCGCCAGGGGTAGGACGTGGTGACTGACGGCCTGCAACGGCGACGCCCCCATCGCCAGCGCTGCTTCGCGGATCGAGGGCGGCACGGCGTTTAGCGCGGCCCGGCCGGCGATGATGATGGTCGGCAGGGTCATCAGGGCGAGCACCGTGCCGCCGACAATGGGCGCGGAGCGCGGCATGCCAAAAAAGTTGAGAAAAACCGCCAACCCCAAAAGGCCGAAGACGATTGAGGGCACCGCCGCCAAATTATTGATGTTGACCTCGATGAGGTCGGTCCAGCGGTTCTTCGCTGCGAACGCTTCCAGATAGACCGCGGCCATCACCCCGACCGGAAAAGACAGGGCCAGCGTTACGATCAGGGTCAGGAACGATCCGACCGCGGCGCCCAAGATGCCGGCCTGTTCGGGCTCGCGGCTGTCGCCAGCGGTAAATAATGTGGTGTTGAACGTCCGCCGCACCCGCCCGTCATTGGCAAGCGTATCGAACCAAGCGATCTGATTGTCTTTGACCCGGCGGTCGGCCTGCACCACATCGCGCGGTATCTGGCCTTTGTTGAGGGAATCGATATCAGCGGACGATTTGAACCAGACCCGCTGGGTGGTGCCGATAATCGCGGGGTCGGCGACCACCCGGTCGCGCAGATCTAAATCGGCGCCGCTGCTTATCAGCCGCGCAAGATCGCGTTTTGACTTGCGGCCGCTGACATCGGGGAAGCGTTCCGCCAGTCCGGCCCGCGCCAGTTTGCGATAATTGACACCGGCCAGAACCGCCGGATCGCGCGCGCCGTCGGGGTCGATTATTGTGGGGTCGAAATGAATTTCGAGGGCGATCTCGGTTCGCGTGAAAGCGCTGAAGCCGGTGCTGATGATGCTGCCCAGCAACAGCGCCAGTATGCCGACGGCGAAGAGGATTGCCGCGACGCCGTATAGACGAAACCGGGTTTCGGCACGGTAGCGCCGGCGCAGATACGCTGCCGACAAATCGGGCTTTCGCTCGGCAATCGGAATGGCGGCGAGATCAGTCATATTCTTCCCGGTAGCGCCGCACGACCACGAGCGCGATGATGTTGAGAGCCAATGTGACCAGGAAGAGCACCAGTCCCAGCGCGAATGCCGCCAGGGTTTTGGCGCTGTCGAACTCCTGATCGCCCACCAGCAGCGTGACGATTTGCACGGTGACCGTGGTCACCGCCTCGAACGGGTTGGCGGTTAGGTTTGCGGCCAGACCGGCGGCCATGACGACGATCATGGTCTCGCCGATGGCACGGCTGACGGCCAATAGGATGGCGCCGACGATGCCGTGCAGGGCGGCCGGCAGAACAACCTGGCGCACCGTTTCCGACTGTGTGGAGCCCAGGGCATAGGCGCCGTCGCGCAACGATTGGGGGACGGCGTTGATAACGTCATCGGACAGGGACGAGATGAACGGGATGATCATCACACCCATCACCAGACCTGCCGCCAAGGCGCTTTCCGAGGCGACGCCGATGCCGAATTGCTCGCCGAAACCGCGTAACGCCGGGCCGATCGTTAGGGCGGCGAAAAACCCGTAGACCACGGTCGGTATGCCGGCCAGGATTTCGAGCAGCGGCTTGACGATCGAGCGCAGGGTGGGCGACGCGTATTCGGCCATGTAGATCGCCGACAACAGCCCGATCGGTACGGATACCGCCATGGCGATTAGGGTGATCAACAGCGTGCCGGCGAAGATAGGCACGGCGCCGAACGACCCCGAGCCGCCGACCTGGTCTTCGCGCAGTGCGGTTTGCGGACTCCAGTTGAGCCCGAATAAAAATTCGAACGGCGACACGGTTTCAAAAAAGCGGATCGATTCAAACAGCAACGACAAGACAATGCCGACGGTGATCAGCACCGCTATGATCGAGGCGATTAACAGGGCCCAGTGAACCACCCCCTCGACAACCGGCCGGGCGCGTAAATTTGGCTGGAGGCGCTTTCGCGCGAATGCAAACCCGCCGATGGCGACGGCCAGCCCGATCACTGCCATGGCGGCGAAACTGATGCTGCGCAGATCGCTATACCGGTCGGCGGCGGCCAGCACCGCG
>JBLHHE010000011.1:0-13724 GCA_047616465.1 Alphaproteobacteria bacterium | reverse complement strand
AGGTGGCGCCATGAGCCGGAAGGGGTTTGTGACCCGAAAAGGCGTGGTGCTCGCTCTGGCCGTCTTATTGATCGCTGGGTCGGCCGTGCCTATCGCCGGGGCCGGGTGGATCCACGCCAAGGCGATCCTCGCCCAAATCCTGCTCGATCGCTCCTGGCAGGCCCGGCTGGCCGGGATCGACGAGGGCGCGGCGAAGCCGTGGCCCTGGGCCGATACCGCGCCGGTGGCGCGCCTGCAGGTGCCGCGCCTCGAGGTGGATCAGATCGTGTTGGCCGGGGCGAGTGGGCGCAGCCTGGCCTTCGGGCCCGGCCATCTGACCGGAACCGCGCTGCCCGGCGAGCGCGGTAACAGCGTCATCACCGGCCACCGGGATACTCATTTCGATTTCATCGGTGAGCTCAAGACCGGCGACACCTTCCGCCTGCAACGCCCCGATGGTACTTGGGCGCGCTACCGGGTGGCCGGCGGCGAGGTGGTCGATGCGCGCACCGCCCGACTGGACGCCACCCCCGACCGCTCGGCCGTCACCCTGGTAACCTGCTACCCCTTCAACTCGCGCGACTATAACCAACCCTGGCGCTACGCGGTGTTCGGCGAGGAGATTGGCGAGGGGTAGGGATAGGGGCCACTTACCCCTCCGTCATTGGCACCATCGATAGGCTGGCATCCGCTGCCGGGATGTAGACTTCGTCGAGGCCGAGCTCGCGGCGAACAATGTTGGCGCCGCGCACTAGCGAGACCATCTTGTAGAACGCGTGGCTGCGGCTCATCGCCTGGCGGCCGAAGCCGCAGTCGCTCGACAGGATCAGCCGTTCCGGCTCGATATATTGTAATGCCTGGCGGATCAGGTCTGCGACCTCTTCCGGCCGTTCGATCTGTAGCGTGCGGTGGCTGACCACGCCGACGGCGATCTTCTTGTCTTTCGAGATCATCGCGCCGTAATGCTCGAAGTCGAGCCCGTTATTCGACGCGCCTTCCAGGGTGATGACGTCGATATCGAGCTGGTCGAGATAGGGCAGCGCATTCTTGTAGGAGGCGTCGGCGGCGAACATCTTCTGGGCGCCAGGAGACCCCCAACAAGTGTGGCACCAGACCTCGGTCTTGTCGCGCAGGCCGGCGACCTCGCGGTTGAACGCTTCGACATATTGCTCCGCCGATATTTCCTGACCGGGCACTTGCATCGACTGGTGGATCGACGGCTCCTCGATCTGCACTAACGGCGCGCCGGCGTCGGCGAGCGCGTGATATTCGGCGTTGAAGGCCGCCGACAACGCCATCAGAAGCTCGTAACGGTCGCCGTAATGCTCGTTGTTACACATATGGCTGATGACCTGGGCCGAGATCGAGCCGATCTTCACCGGCCGGTCGGTCATCGGCGCAATCGCTTTCCAGGCCCGGTCGAGCTGCAGATCGGTGGCGCCGATGGGGCCCTCGACATCAGGTGTCAGCCGCGTCTCGATGACTTCCCAGATATAGTCGCCAGGCCCCTTGTCGGCCATCGCCGCGTAGGGTTGCACCGCCACCCGCGGCGGCCCCATACCCTCGATGCGCTCATAGGCGTAGCTGACCCAACTGCGCCCGGCAACGTCGTCGTCGAGCCTGGTATCGCCATCGACCAGAATATCGATGCCGGCCTTATGCTGGGCTGCGACGTGGCAGGCCAGGCAATCGAAATGCTGTTCGCGGTAAGAGCTGCGCGAAAAACCGCTCGACAATGGCGCGCCGCGCAGGTTTTCGGTGTACCAGTTCGGCCGCGGCAACGCCCCAGTCGTCGTGGTCAGCAAAGCCTTGTCTTTGGTGGCGGTGAACATGGCGGCAATCCTTTAGCTCGTGGGCTAGCGCCGCGTGATCATGCGGCGGGTTGGGCCATGGTAGTCCCCGAGGGATTGCGGCGTCCATGCGAATGCAGATGATCATTCTTGAGCTATTTTGGACAGTTGGAGCCCACTTCTACGCATCTGGTGGGGTCGACCGGTGTTTGGGCGATGATCTGGCTGGACATACTGGTGAACAACAACTCCAGCGAGATTCCGAGGGCAATCATACCGGCTATCGCCGCGACGCTGACCAAAGCGGCGAGCAGTGCGTACTCTATCGCCGTCGCCGCGCGCCGGTCGGCCCGTAGTCTCGCTCCTAAAGATGTAAGTGCTGCCCACATATTCCGCCGTCGCCTTCTCCCGCTCGACATTCCAGAGACAGTCGCAAATTCCAGCGGTAATTATGGCATTCCGCGAGGGGCCGTAGAACGTTTATCGGCGCGGTATTTATCGATGATTGGTGGGAAACCGGCATAAATACATGTTGATTAGCGCGACGTGGGTCCCGGCGTCTGATCGGTTCTCAGGGTGAAACTACATGATGACAGTAGAAAAAACGCACTAATAAACAATGGGTTAACCTTATTTTTTAATTAAAGGTTAAGTATAAGTTTAAACGTCTTATAAGAATATTTTGCCTAAATTTATATGACATTTTGCGAGTTGCGGGATTGGCCTGTGGGCTAAGTCACCGTGCCAGAACGGCGGAAAGGATGCAGAAGATGCGTAACTCTCTAGATCGCACAGTACGGCGTTTGGCCAGTGTCATCCGCCGCTTGAAACACGAGCAGGCTGGCGAAATCCCCGCGGAAGCCGGATTTCACTTCAGCGCGTGGTTTTTCCTGACGCTTGTCGCCTTGTCGTTCCTCGATGCCTACATCTTCGAGGGCAGGGGGATTGCGCCCTATCTCAGCGCGCCGATCGATGTGCTGGCGAACGCGCGCGAGTTGGTGAAAGTCTAGCGAGAAAATATATTATCCTGCCCGGAAACGGACGTGGGATGAAACTTCTGCATACCCATCTCAAACATCAGACGGGCGGACCTCATCGGGTCCGCCTTTGCTTATTTGTGCTCCCCGACGCAGCCTCTCTCGCTGAGCTCTAATAAAGCGAAATTGAGCTGCTGGATGTATCACAGGGCTATGGTCTGCGGCCGGTAAAGCCAGAACGGTTTGGCTCCGTCCGATACTGTTCGGGGCCCAGAGGCTCGATTAAGGCGATTCTGGAGCAGTTTTCATAGGTAGTGGGCGAGCCGGTTACGGGTGCGAGAACGGCTCGAGAGTACCCCAGTAAACGATTTTTATAGTTAATATATATTCATTATAAAAACAAATTTTGCGTTAATATATCATTAACCTTAATAAACTGGATTTGATTCTAATTCATTTAATAAAACTTTTCAATTTTCTTTATAATTTATTACTATTTTGTCACTAAATACTTAACGTCTCAATCTGGTGAGAGCCAATCTCATGCCCGGTCGCACAAATACCGAAAGCTCAGACACCCCCCAAATGGCGGCAGCGAATCCGGCTGCGGACGTTTCGGGCGCCGACAGTGCGGAAACCGCTCCGGTCTCTCCCGGCCTCGGCCCGGTGGTGGCTCAGCCAGCTAGCGGTGGCATAGCGCCCGACCTGACCTTGCTCGATCTTGAGGCCCTGCTCAATCTCGACCCCACTGGCGACACCAGACCTGTCGCCCGCTCGCTAGAGGCCGAACCCTTGCAGACGGCGCTGGAAAATGGCGAGCTGCCGGCCGACCTCACGTCGCTGGATCTTACCCAGTTGCTCGGGCTTGGTCTTTCTGGTGATCATTTGCCGACCCTTTTTGAAGTCTCTGAACTGCCTGTTCAAAATCAGAATAGCGAGATTGCCGAGACCTTTGGAGGTGATGAAGAGGAAACGGCGTTGCCAGAGCAAGCGCAGGCCGCTGATCAGGCCGACACAGGCGGAGCGCCTGATGGTGCTAATCCGGCGGCCGGCCCTCTTCTAGACGACGAAAACGACGATGATGATGACGCGTTCGGCTCCGTAGATGATTTTGGTCTCGCGGCTCCGCTCGGCGATAACGCGGCGGTGCTAGGTATTTTTGACTCCGGCCCGCCGACCGTAAATCCTGCCGGAAACGAAAGCCAGGGTAACGGTGGCCAGGGCGGTAGTGGCTCAGGCGGCGATAATGCCCCAGCCAATATCCCAGCCAATAGCGGTTCCAGTAACGGTCAGGAAAATGGGCCTGGGTCGAATAATGGACACAGCGCCGGCAGCCAAGGCAACAACGGCCAAGGTAACAACGCTGACGTAGATGCTGCTTCGAACAGCAACGCCGGTGGCAATCCCGGAAACGGCGCCAGCGCGATTGTCTTGGCAAGCATATCGGTTCCCGGTGGTGGAGATCTTCCCGTTGCCGTCGCACCCGCCGATATCGTGCCCGCTGATGTGGTCGGTCCGGTCGTTCAGACGCCGGCTCCAGCCTTCACGCCGGCTAGTGCCGCAGGGGTAGCGCTGCCGTCGAACGCGGCATCGACATTTGTATCGAGCAGCCATCCAACCGATGGGCCAGGCAATAGCGCCTTTGGTCTCAGTCACGGCAGCCCATTTGGCAACGCGTCTACTGGCGACGATTTTACCTCAAACAATGTCGCGCCGGACGCGGGCGGTTCTAGTGCGCCTATCGAAGTCCCACAGGTGGTGCCGGTGAACGGCGGCGGCGGCGGTGGCGATATGGTTGTTGGCACGCCGGGCGACGACGACCTTCGTGGATTGGGGGGCGACGACACAATCGACGGTCTTGCCGGAGACGATACGATTAACGGCGGCGGTGGTGATGATACTCTCGTGGGAGGCGCTGGCGCAGACGATCTCTCTGGCGGCGGCGGCGCCGACGTTCTGGTGTGGGATTTTGCCGATCTCAACATCGATGGCGGCGGGAATACCGACACTCTAAGTGTCGAGGGAAGCGATGATGCCGATATCACGACGTTCGGCGGCTCAATCACGGATATCGAAGTCATCGACCTGGCGTCGAACGGCGGCGATAACGCCGTAACCCTGACATATGCAGATGTTCTCAGCATGACCGATAACGCTGATACGCTGACCGTTGACGGTAATTTTGGCGATAGCCTCGACGCCGGCACCGGCTGGGCCGACGGCGGTGTGTTGGCTGGCTATCATACCTACACCCAAGGCAGCGGTCCGAATTCGGCCACGCTGGTGGTCGATACCGACGTAACCGTTAACGCGAATATTTTGGTGTAACGGTCATGGCAATCAATAACCAACATATGCCAATCGTGGCCTCGATTACCGCCTCGCTGCGCAACCTTGCATTCGCTGGCCTGACCGGTGGGATGATCGCGTTGGCAGTGGCGACGGTCGCGCACGCGGACAGCGCGACCGTTGCGCAGAGTGCCAAAATACCTTCGGCGGCCGCTATCGACGTGCCAGCAGACACGGCGGCATTAAGCCGTGAATATCTGATCAAAGCGGCGATCTTATTTAACTTTGCCAAGTTCGCGTCTTGGCCGGAAACCACTTTCGGATATCCGGGTGCGCCGCTGCGCAGTTGTGTGTTGGGTGACGATCCGTTCGGTCCTGCGCTGGACTCCCTGCACGGTAAGCAGGTTCGTAACCGCCCCCTCGCCACTGCCCGGATCGGCACGCTCGAAGAGGCCCCGCAGTGCCATATTCTTTTCGTCAGCTCTTCCGAAGAGGCAAACCTTCCGGCGATCCTCGACTATGTCGGTAAGCTGCCAATTCTCACCGTTGCCGATATAGGGCGATTTGCCAATACCGGCGGCATCATTGCTCTCAAGGAAGTCAACAACCGCAGCCGTATCGAGATCAATCTCGACGCCGCCGAGCAAGCCGGTTTGAAATTGAGCTCCAAATTGTTGCGCCTGGCCGACACGGTCAGCACTCAAGCTGCACAGCGTCCGGTACGGTAAAATATGCTCGCTAATTTGCCGGTGCGTTACAAGATAACGGCTATTGCCGTAATTACGACGACCATCGTTTTGGTGTTAGCCTCGGCGCTATTCGTCGCGCTTGAGATCAACAACTACCGGCGTTCTTTGGTGCAGGAACTGACGGCCATTGCGCAAATCACCAGCAGCAACACTACCGCAGCGATTCTCTTTAATGATTGGCCGGCAGCCCAAGAAACCCTCGGCGCGTTGGACGCACGGCCGAACATCCAGTCCGCCTCGCTTTATACCCGCGACGGCAGCCAGTTCGCTCTTTTCGGAGAACCCGTTGAACGGATCGATTTGATCCGTGAGTTGAGCACTAGTTTCGACAGCAATATTGGCACCGACAATGAGCAACCTTATGCGGTGACTTGGTCGCTTGGTTCGGTCGATCTATATGGTCCGGTCTTTTTTGATCAGGAGATCGTCGGCGCAATTCATATTCGCTCAAGTCTGGCGCAAATTTACGCCACTTTTGAGACCTATCTGGGCGTTGTCATGCTTATTATCGCGATGGCGGTGGTTCTAGCTTGGTTACTCGCCGCGCGCCTGCAGACACAGGTAACCCGCCCGATCCACGGCTTACTGGCGACAATGCAAGCGGTCTCGCGCAATCATAACTATTCGCTGCGGGCGGAAAAATATGGCAACGACGAGCTGGGGGCCTTGATCGACGGGTTCAATCATATGTTGGTTGAAACCGAAGCTCATAAGCGAGAACTCAATACGGCGCGCAAAGAAGCGGAATCGGCAAGTCGCATGAAAAGTGAATTTCTCACGCATATGAGCCACGAGCTGCGGACACCGCTGAACGCGATTCTCGGTTTTTCAGATTTCATGCTGACCGGACCGCTGGGCCCCCTGGGCCATGAAAATTATCATGATTATATGCAAGACATTCAATCCGGCGGTAGGCACCTACTGGCCGTCATCAACGATATTCTCGATCTTTCAAAGATCGAGTCAGGTACCGCGACGTTAAGCGAAGAGGTGTTCGATACCGAGGTGCTTATCGAGGAATGTGTTCGGCTGCTCGGCGAGCGCGCTGACAATGCAAAAGTCGTTCTGCAAGTCGAGACTATGCCGGGACTGCCCAATATTTACGGCGATGAGCAGCTGATTAAACGTAGCCTTCTGAACCTCCTGTCCAACGCCATCAAGTTTACGCCGGCGGGCGGCGAGATATTTGTGCGCGCTGGCGCGCGCCCGGGACGCGATTTCTTCTTGGCAGTCACTGATACTGGCATTGGCATCGCACCTGAACACATCAATCACGTTCTGACGCCGTTTGGTCAGGCCGAGAATGTTTTCCGGCGATCCCATGATGGTACAGGTCTGGGGCTGCCGCTGGTTAAGTCATTTGTTGAGATGCATGGCGGCACGCTGGACTTTAAAAGCAGTGTCGGCAATGGCACTCATGTCACCATCCGCCTGCCAGCGGCACGGTCACGTTTCCGAGCGATTCCTGGGACGATAGCCGGAGCCGCCGCTACCACGGTAGCAGCGCTCGAGCCTGTCCAGGCAGGACTAGCCGATCCGTCGATGGGTGGCCGCCAGATGAGGGGCCGCCGTAACCGTCCCGCCGCGGCTCAGCCTGCCTAAGGGCGCAGTAAGCCAGACAACGTCCGCGTTATCTAATTTTCTGCAATCGGCTCGCTTGCGAACAGGGACCTGTTTTGCGATCGGCCCGCCATCGGTTTGAGCGAACGCTATAAATCCGGAGCTTCGGAATTTCGCATAAAATATGCCTGCAACTTTTAGGGTGATTGTGGCGAGCCTCGGCCATTTGAATAAGCAGAAATACCACAGAATCGCCAGAAATCAGGGCCGCCTTGAATAATAGATAAATACTATAATGATTTAATTTTTATATTACTCCATTATACCCGAAATAATAATTTATTGACGGCAACTATTATCCGGTTATTTTGTCTATCGGCAAATATAGAGCCAGGATAACCGGTAAATGGAGACACCAGCAGACCATAGCGCCCCCGATACGCACCTCGTGGTAGCAAGCCTCGGAAGTGCTGATGTCGATGACGTGCGAGCCGATTTATCCGTATTGCCGCTGGATCACCATTTAGTACTGCAACTGGACGGCGCCTCTGATTTACGCGATTTGGCGGATTCCCCAGAGGATGCCTATCCTGCGTTTGATGACAGCGATCTGCCGGCGCCATCGTTCCATGACGACGATCTGCCAGCCCCCTCGTTCCACGATGACGATCTGCCGGCACCCTCATTGCACGATTATGATATGCCGGCCGATCTGACGACGTTCGGCCTCGGCCGATTACTCGGGCTGGAGTTGGGCGGTACTAATCTGCCGACTGTTGGCGAGGTTTTCAGTGCCCCTTCTCTGGGGGGCGAGGCCGATGAGGCCGAACCCAAGGAAGCAGATGATGACAACGGGAATGAGGAGACCGCGAACCCTGGAGAGGGTGATGCGAGCCCGGAATTCAGCGATGTCGGCGACTTATCATTCATCGATCCTCAGACATTTACCGAACAAGCCGAAACCAATAATGCCAAATCTGCAAGCGGGCATCAGATCGATGCTGAACTTTTTGGCCGGGGCTTGGCTTTCCCCGATGAAGAGGGCGAATTTGACGACGACTTCTTTGATAGAGGTAGCGCCGTAAATGCGCCGGTGGACGATGCGAGCCGTGGCAGTAGTGGCAGCGGCGGAAGCGGGGAGGGTACAAACGTCATCAACGGTAGCGCGGGCGACGACGTCCTAAACGGTTCGGCTGGCGGAGATCTGATCCACGGCTTTGCCGGCAACGATATTATCGACGGCTGCGCGGGCAGTGATCGGCTCGACGGTGGGTTGGGCGACGACGTGCTGATCTGGGACAGCGCGGATACAAAAATCGACGGTAAGATTGGGACTGACACGCTATGGGTCGATGGCAGCGATGCCGACTTCACGAATTTCGGCGGTACGATATCCGGTCTCGAGATTGTCGATTTGCAAAGCGACGGCGGCGATAACACCGTCACCTTGACGGCCCAAGAGGTTCTCGATGCAACCGATAACGCCAATATTTTGATCATTACCGGCGATGACGACGATACCGTGAACGCTGGCAACGGCTGGACCGATGGGGGAGCCGATGGCGGCGGCAATCAGATTTACACGCAAATTGTCGGCGCGTTTACCGCAACGCTGGTTGTAGATCTCGATATCAACGTGAACACTGATATTTTGATGTGATTGTTAGGGGCTGCAATGGGGCACCGGCCCGGTACTTTCGGCGGCGCTGGCGTGCTTACGTGGAATTTAGGGTCTCTGGGTAAGGGAAGCTGCGATTGCACGCCCAAAATCAACAGCTATGAATTATTCATACTTAAGAATAATACAATTAAATATAGTACATTATAATATTTGCTTAATCATTTTACACCCTCTTAACAATTTTGTGAAAATGTACGTAGACGTAAGTAGCATTGGCTTGGGCCGGATTTGAGTAGTGATACCTAATCGATATGGTTTCGGCTCCGTTCCTAATCCTTTCTGATATTAGTTGAACGTCCGATCATGCAAACGCAAAAAGCAGATATTTCCGTCGTTTATGACGACAAGCAGGCGAGCAGGGCCGTTCTGTCGGCGCTTTCGAGCTACTTTACGGTTCGTGTGGTTCCGCTGGAGAAATACGTCACCGGTGTTTTGCCGGGCGCCACGCTTACTATTTTCAGCGCCAATATGGGCGTTAAGGAAACTTCCGATCAGATAAAGAAGGCGCTCAAAATATGCCGCGGCGAAACCCTCTTTATCCTTCCCACCCACAACAGCGATAGCATCTCCAAGCTTCGCCAGCTCAGCAAAGCCGACTATTTTTTGCTGCCCCTCGACGGCGAAACACTGCGCAAGGCGATAAAATCGGCGCTTAATCGCCCGGTCGAAAAAGCCTGGGCGGCGTTGGATCCGGCGAAATTGATAGCTCTGAAATCGGCTGTCGTTTTTTTCGAGAAATGTTTCGATCAGGTGGCAAACGGCGACCCCATTCCATTGGAGGATATCACGAGTAGCTGTCAGCATATTCGCTCGGCCGCCGAACTGGGCGGACTCGATAGTTGGATCAACGCCCTCGATGACCATCACGATTACTCGTTCCGCCACAGCATGTTCGTTTGCGGTTCCCTGAGTTACTTCGCCCACGCTATGGGCATCCGCGGGGCCGAGTTGGATCAGCTCACCCTGGGCGGATTGCTTCACGACATCGGTAAATGCCGGATTCCGCTGGAAATCCTCGACAAGCCCGGAAAACTTGATGGCCGCGAGTGGGATGTTATCAAACTGCATCCTGTCCACTCGCGGGATATTTTAACCCGTGAGAACGACATCGGGGCTGATATCACCGCCATGGCCGTCTACCACCACGAAAAACTCGACGGCACCGGCTATCCCGATGGATTGTCGGGCGCACAGATCAACGACCATATCAGGTTAACCGCCGTTGCCGATGTCTACTCGGCGCTGATCGACAAACGCGCCTATAAGGGGTCGATGAGCAGCGAAGCGGCGCTCGACATCATGGCCACGCTTAAAGACGAACTCGATATGGATGTGGTGCGCGAATTTCGCAGCTTCACCCTCGACAAGGGTTGAGCAAAGGCGGTTGTCGTCCTAAATCAGTGCCAAGACCGGAGACGGGCATACCAATAATGATAGAAATACAAGGATTTGTCTGGCGCGAGCTCTCGCGCGCGTTTCAAATCTGGCAGCCCTCGTTTCGTATCTGAAAACTGGTTTACGTAGAGGCTACCTCTGAAGAACCAAATTTCATCATCGAACTCACCATAAAGCATGGCGGCGTTGAATGCTTCCAAGGCCTCCTTGCGTCGCCCGACATGTTGCAGGGTCCTACCTTGTTGCAGGAGTAGATCGGGATCCTTCGGATCGAGGGCCACCGCCGCATTTATATCGTCGATTGCTTTTTCGGTTTGTCCCTTGGCGCCATGCGCCCAAGACCGCCAACTGAAAAAGTCCTGGATGTCCGGTCTCAGTTCGAGCGCGCGGTTAAAGCTGGCAATGGCCTTGTCATAGTTTTGCATCCAAAAGTAATTTTTGCCGGCTCCACCGTGGAACAGCCATAGGTCACCGGCCGCAATGGCGCGATCGTAATATTCGGCACCTTCTTGATAACGGCCCTCACGGGTCAAAATAAGAGCCGTTGTGTAATCGAGATAACCCAACAGCGGCCGCACTCGCGGCGTCGTGGCGGCATCACGCTCGATCTCGGCGACGAAGCGGCGTGACGCCACCGGTAGCTGAACGGGATAGTCCGCGGTCTTTGCCGACATAGGCCCTCCACCCCACCAGGGCAGCAAGCCGAAAAGATAGCTCCGGCGAATACCAGTGGAGGTCGGGTCGGCCCGTAGTCCGGCGTTGAGCAGAGCGTCCCTACGCTTGATCGATCCGTCGGCGACCTGCATTTCAATCAAATAGCTATAGGCCACGCCGGAATTGGGTTTCAACGCCAATACGGCTCTAAGGTCCTGCTTTGCGAGCGCAAATTGATCCTGCATCTGGCGGATACGCGGCTTCGGCGTTTTGTTGTAATACGCGTCGCCGCGATAGACCCATCCCAGGTTGCGCCGGTACGCGCCGCGCCCGAGCAGGGCTCGATGGGATTTGGGTTTGGCGGCTGCCCATTCGTCAAGCCTGGCCTCAAAGCCGGGGTCGGCGACGCTGAATGCGTAGTAGGTATGATCGACGACATCATCGGAGATACGCCCAGCCTCGTAGGCTTTCTCCAGTCCGCCCAACGTTCGTTCCAGCGCGTTGAAATCACCCGCCCGCAGCAGGGTCTGCAGCTTGTGGCGGCTGACGAAATCGTTCGCCGGTGCCGCGTTTGCTGTGGCGATACAAAGCAATAGCCCCGCAACGAAAAAGCCCCGCCGATTGGGCGGGGCTTGATCGCAATGTTTCCTCGTAGGCGGAAAGCGTTTTTTACGCGGCCCGCAATTCGTCGAGGATTTTGGTGACGTTGCCCTTCAGCTCCGCGGCCTGGGTGTTGAGTTCCGACGTCGAGCGTTGGACCTCGGACGCGGCGCTACCGGTTTGTTCGGCCGCCGCGTTCACGCCGGTGATGTTCTTGGACACCTCCGCCGTGCCTGAGGCGGCTTCCTGAACGTTGCGGGCGATCTCTTGAGTTGCCGAACCCTGCTCCTCCATCGCCGCGGCAATGGTGGAGGAGATGCCGTCGATCTTACCGATGGTCTCCGAGATCGTCTCAATGGCGTTGACCGCGTCGCCTGTGGTCGTCTGCATGGCTTGCACCTTAGCGGCGATTTCCTCGGTTGCCTGGCCGGTCTGGCTGGCCAGGGACTTGACCTCGGAGGCGACAACGGCAAAGCCCTTACCCGCCTCGCCGGCCCGCGCCGCCTCGATGGTGGCGTTGGGCGCCAGCAGGTTGGTTTGGTCGGCGATGTCGTTGATCAAACCAATAATGTTGCCGATCTCATCTGCACCAGTGGCCAGACCCTGAACGATCTCGTTGGTCCGCTTGGCTTCCTCGACAGCCGTAGCCGCGATCTTATTAGCTTCGGCGACTTGGCGGGTGATCTCTCCGATCGAGCTGGAGAGCTCTTCCGACGCCGATGCGACCGTCTGCACGTTGGTGCTGGCCTCTTCCGAAGCTGCCGATACGGCGCCTGCCTGACGGCTGGTTTCTTCCGCCGTGGAGATCAGGCTGGTTGCCGTTCCCTCCATTTGGGTGGCGGCGGACGACACCGTCTCGAGCATGCCGCCGATCTGCTTGTCGAGATCGTCGGCCAATGTAACGCGCGCTTCGCGGGCGGCCTCTAAGCGTTCTTTTTCGGCGCTTGCTTCCTTATCGCGCATCTGCTGTTCGAGGCGCTTGTTCTCCTCGAGTTTTTCCTTGAACACGGTGAACGCCTCGGCGAGACGGCCGATTTCGTCCTGGGTGTGGATATCGACCGTGATATCGGAATTGCCTTTGGTCAGCTCTTCCATCGCATCGGCGATCTGAGTCAGCGGCTGCGATACGTTCTTGCGAGCCATGAACCAGGCGATGCTGAGACCGGAAATGGCAGCGCCGACGGCAACGATGGCGATCAACATAATCGCGCTTTCCTCGTCATGTTGGGCCGACAGGGCCGCCTCCTGGGTGAACTTCTGAATTTCCGCCATCAGAGCTTCAAGCTCATGGTCGAGCTGCTCCTGTTCGGCTTCGATTTCTTCGAGCAGTATGAGGGCGTCGTTGATACGACCCTCGCGGAGCAGCTCGAACCCTACGTCGGCCTCGTGATCGTAGGTAGCGTGCTCGATCTCGATCTTCTTCAGCGCTTCTAGAACGTGGGCAAACTCGGCCTTGGCGGCCTCGCTATTGGCGTGGGCCATTGCCTCTTCGACCAGGACTTCGGCTTCTTTGATTTCGACTTCGACTTGGGCGGCGAGCGCATCGAACTTTGCGACGATTTCCTCGAATTGACCCTCGTGGCTTTCGCCCGACGCGCCACCGACACGCATGGCGGATTCGAGTAAAATCGCCTGCTCGAGCTGGTGGCTGGTGATGATGCCCACCGCATTGGCGACCGGCAGATCGGCCTCGGCGATCTGGGCGATTTCATTGCCGATCTTGGCCATGCTCATGATGCCAATGGCGCCGACGACGATCAAAAACCCGATACACATGGCGACGATCAACATGATCTTCTGGCCGACGGAAATTCGGCCTAATATGCCGCCTGTACCCTTCGTGCGGTCGGATGAGGAAAGTTCAGTCCTCGTAACATCGATTTCAGTCATTATATTCTCCAAATTTTAGGATCGACGGGAAGCCGGGTGGATCCGGCTCCCTTTAGTGTCGAAGCGCTAGAGGTAGCGGTCTAGTTGACCGAGGCGGGCGCTAGTACGAGGCGGTTGTTGACCTCTTGCACCGGCCGGTTGTTGGGGCCAATCACGTTGG
>JBLHHE010000010.1:0-13941 GCA_047616465.1 Alphaproteobacteria bacterium | reverse complement strand
CGTCTATACGATTTGGCTGAAACGCCGAACACCGCAGAACATCGTTATCGGCGGCGCCGCGGGCGCCGTACCCCCCATGATCGGTTGGGCGGCGGTCACCGGGTCGATCAGTCTCGATTCTATCGTTCTGTTCCTCATCATCTTCATGTGGACGCCGCCCCACTTCTGGGCGCTGGCGCTGTACCGCGAGGGCGACTACGCCAAGGCCGGCGTCCCCATGCTGCCGGTCGTCGCCGGCCCCGCCGAAACCCGCCGCCAAATGTTGATCTATACGGCCTTGCTGGTGCCGCTGACCTTCGCGCCGGTGGCGCTGGGCACAGCAGGACTGATCTACGGCGTAACAGCGGCTGCCCTGGGCGGCTACTTCGCGTGGCTGGCCATCCAGGTCGTGCGGACCCGAACCGATCGTGCCGCACGGCGCATGTTCGGCTTTTCTATACTCTATCTGTTCGTATTGTTCGCTGCGCTGATCGCCGAGAAAATCACGATTTAGCCGCGGTTTTCAACCCGGGCCCCTGCGGCAACCGCTAGACTTCCACAACCTTGCGGTACAGATGCCAAGTCGCGTGCCCAAGAACCGGCATGACAACGGCGAGCCCGAAGAAGAACGGGATCGAGCCGAGGATTAGAGCGCCGGCGACAATGAACCCCCACACTCCCATCGTCACCGGGTTCGCCACTACGGCGCGCACCGACGTGCTGATCGCCACGGCGGCGCTGACATCGCGATCCAGCAACATCGGAAACGACACCACACTGACGGCCAACACGACAACAGCGAATAGGAACCCGACGCCGCTGCCCACGATGATCAGGGTCCAACCGGCCGGAGTGGATATAACCTCGCGCGCAAAATCCAAAAACGTCGTTGGCGTGGCCCCGCCGAAGGTCAGGTTAAAAATCAGCAGCGCGACAATTAACCAGGCGAAATAGATCGCCATCATCACAATGCTGAGGATGAGTATGGCGGCGATAGATGGCGAGTGGTGGACTTGGAATGCGTATTTTATGGAGTAATCCAGGCCGCTCTCACGGCGCCGGCTTATTTCATAGAGCCCGACCGCGGCGATCGGGCCGACTAGGGCAAAACCGGCAATGACCGGAAAAATAAGCGGCAATGTCTCGTAGCCCGCCGACAAATTGACCAGCACGATACCGACGATCGGATAAATTATAAACAACAGTACGATGTGGGTCGGCTTGGCGTTGAAATCCTTGAAGCCTTTGACCAGAACGTCTTTCAGATCCGATACGTTGATTTTTCGGATCGCCGGCCGTGCCGAGCCGGTGTCCGCGTAGTCGATCGAGTGCTCATTCGACATGGCTGTGCCCCTTGATCCGGTTGCTCTCGTCGATCACCATTCGCGACCGCGCAACTCGTACTCAACACTGCCAGCATATCTGCGTCGTTACAACTTAATCAACGCTCTTGCTCATCCCAACTATTGCAGGACCCGGCGGGTTAACCGCCGCCGCCGACAATGAAATATAACTGCCGCGTGAATTCGGTGTAATTTCCTTCGATCGCCATCAGGGACATCAATACCATCAACGCAAGCGGCGGCACCAAAATAGCGTACACAATCGCCAACCGTTCCCACACCATGTGCATGAACACGGCAACAATGAGCCCTGCCTTCAACAGCATGAACAGGATGATCAGCGACCAACGCAAATAGCCTTGGAAATCAAGTATATCGACCATGTACGACATTGTGCTGAGGACGAAGAGTAATCCCCAGATCTTGAAATATATGCCAAGCGGATGTTGCTGGCCGTCGGCTGTTGTTGCCATGGGAACCCCCTACCAGAGATAGAAAAATGCGAAGATGAAGACCCACACCAGATCGACGAAATGCCAATACAAGCCGGTCGTCTCGACAATGTCGTAACTGCCTTTATGGCTGGTGAAAAACCCGCGCCGCTCGGTATTGGCCTCGTAATCGCCGCGCCAGACCTTCCGGGCGACGATGAGCAAGAAGATCACGCCGATGGAAACGTGCGCGCCGTGGAAGCCGGTAATCATAAAGAAGGTCGAGCCGAACTGAGCCGCGCCGAAGGGGTTACCCCACGGACGAACCCCCTCATGGATTAGCTTGGACCATTCGAAGGCCTGCATGCCGACGAAAGAGGCGCCGAGGATGGCCGTTATGACCAACATCAGAACGGTCTTTTTGCGATCCAGGCGGTAGCCAAAGTTGACCGCCAACACCATCGTGCCGCTGCTGGTAATGAGGACAAACGTCATGATGGCGATCAGGATCAGCGGAATATCCGCGCCGAACATATGCAGCGCGAAGACCTCGCTGGGGAACGGCCACGGCACAACCGTCGACATACGCACCGTCATGTACGAAATCAAGAATGTGCCGAAGATGAACGTATCGCTGAGGAGGAAGATCCACATCATGGTCTTGCCCCAAGGCACGTTCTTAAACGCCCGCTGGTCCGAGGCCCAGTCGGCGATCACGCCCTCCATCCCGTCTGGCCGGTCACCCGGCGCCACGGAATGCGTCACATCTGCTTCGGTCATGTGTTCCAGATCCTCTTTACGTAATCACAAACCAAAAGAATAAAAATAGCCATAATGCCAGCAAGAAATGCCAGTAGAAGGCGCATAACTCAACGCTCACGCGCACCTGGTGCGCTTCGGAACCGCGCCATATGCGCAATACGGTCCGCCCCCAGGCGACCAGTCCGCCCAATATGTGAATGGCGTGCAACCCGGTCAGCATATAAAGGAAGGCGAGCGCCGGGTTGGTTGGCGCAAAATAGCCCAGCGCATCCAATTGGCGCACCACCAAGAGCTGACCTGCCAGAAACGCCAAGGCGCAGGCGCCGCCGATGAGCATCCCGACTTCGACATTCGCCGTCTTGTCGCGTTTCGCGCTTATCACCGCCCACTGCATGGCCACACTACTTGCCGCCAGAACCGCTACGTTCAGCCACATCAGCAATGGCTCGGGCACCGCCCGCCAATCCGGCAGTGTCATCCGATCCGAATAAGCCACCACGGCAAGCGAAAACACCACGCCGATCACCGCCACGAAGACCCGCAACCCAACCTTCACCGTCGGCAGAGCGTAGGATCCGCCGTGCTGCGCGTTGTCGATTGCCACCTGGCTCTCCAGCCAGGGCTTACTGCGGATCTCGCGGAAAAAGTCCACCGCTAGTCGCCTTCTGCAGCGATAAGCTTCACATCGTTGGGGTGAACATTTTGCGGCACAAAGTCATCGACGGTTCCCGGTACGCTGAAGGAATAGGCCCAGCGATAGACAACCGGCAGCTCTTTACCAAAGTTGCCATGACCCGGCGGCACGGTCTCGGTCTGCCACTCCAAACTGGTGGCCTTCCAAGGGTTCCGCTCGGCGACCTTACCTTTGAATACGCTCGTAATAATATTGTAGATAAATACGAGCTGAGCGAAGCCGACGATCAGCGCCGCAACGGTGATGAAGGCGTTCAGGTCTGCGGCCGAATCTGGAATAAAGCTGGTGTCAGCGACCGACCAATACCGGCGCGGAACGCCGACAAACCCGAGATAGTGCATCGGGAAATAGATCAGGTAAGCGCCCAGGAAGGTGACCCAGAAATGGAACTGGCCCATGGCCTGGTTCAGCATCCGTCCGGACATTAAAGGGAACCAGTGATAAATCGCGCCGAAGACCACCAGGATCGGCGCCACACCCATGACCATATGGAAATGGGCGACCACGAACATGGTGTCGGAAAGCGGCACGTCGATGACCACATTGCCCAGGAACAGGCCGGTAATGCCACCGTTCACAAAGGTAATGATGAACGCGATGGCGAACAGCATCGGTATGGTGAGGTGGATGTCGCCGCGCCACAGGGTCAACGTCCAATTGTAGACCTTGAGCGCCGTCGGAACGGCGATGATGAGCGTGGTGGTGGCGAAGAAGAAGCCGAAATAGGGGTTCATGCCACTGACATACATGTGGTGCGCCCAGACGACGAAGCTCAACGCGCCAATGCCGACAATCGCCCAGACCATCATACGATAGCCGAAGATATGCCGCCGGGCATGGACAGAGAGCAAATCGGAGACGATGCCGAATGCCGGCAAGGCGACGATGTAGACTTCCGGATGGCCAAAGAACCAGAACAAATGCTGGAACAGAACCGGGCTACCGCCCCCATAGGCAAGCTGCTCGCCGAATTCGACAATGGCCGGCATGAAGAAGCTGGTACCCAGAACGCTATCGAGGGTCATCATAATGGCGCTGACGAACAAAGCCGGGAAGGCCAACAAGGCCAACACCGTGGCGGTGAAGATGCCCCAGATCGTCAAAGGCATGCGCATCAGCGTCAAACCGCGGGTACGCCCCTGCAGGATCGTCACGACATAGTTCAGGCCGCCCATTGTGAAACCGACGATGAACAAGGCCAGCGAGACCAGCATCAAGACGATACCCATGCCGGCGCCGCCCGGCGTGCCCGAGAGAATGGCCTGCGGCGGATAAAGGGTCCAACCGGCCCCGGTCGGCCCGCCCGGCACAAAGAAGCTGGACACAAGCACCAATACGGCAAGCAGATATATCCAGTAGCTCAGCATGTTCACATAGGGGAACACCATGTCTCGAGCGCCGACCATCAGCGGTATGAGATAGTTGCCGAAGCCCCCGAGGAACAGAGCGGTCAACAGATAGATGACCATGATCATGCCGTGCATGGTGACAAACTGCAGGTAGGCCTCCGGGCTAATAAACGAAAACGTCTCGGGGAAGCCCAGTTGCAGGCGCATCAGCCAGGACAACACCAAACCGACCATGCCGATAGCGACCGCCGTGCTCGAATATTGGATGGCGATAACCTTGGCGTCTTGACTGAAGACGTATTTCGTCCACCAGCTATGGGCATGATAGAGATCGGCTTCAGGAACCTCGGCCGGACCGACGTGTTCGATTTTTTCCGGGGTGACATCAACCATCAACTAAACCTCATTATTCTTTCTTGGATACGCCCTGTAACCTTGGTTTTTAGCGCGAAACAACGCTTGCCTCGGGCGCCGCGTTCATCGCCACGGACGAACCTGCCTTGGTTTTATTTTCGATTGCCGCCAGCGACTGCGCAAAGGTCGGCTGCTCCGCCAACCACGCGTCATAGGCCGCTTTTTCCTCGACCACGACATTTCCGCGCATCGCGTAGTGGTTCGTGCCACAGAGTTCAGCGCACAGGATATCGAAGGTTCCGGTCCGGGTCGGCGTCATCCAGAAGAAGGTAACCAAACCCGGCACCATATCCATTTTGGCGCGGAATTGAGGCACGTAGAAATCGTGCAGCACATCGAGCGAACGCAGCAGCACATTCACCGGCTGATCCAACTGAAGGTGCAAATCGTCGGCATCGACGAGAATATCGTCCCGACCGTTCGGATCGTCTAAGTGCAGACCGAAGGGATTGTCGCCGCTGACGAGCGTCGCATCGGTGGTGCCGAGCTTGCCATCCGCACCGGGATAACGGTAGCCCCACTGCCATTGCTGGCCCATGACCTCGACTTCAATCGCTTCTTTGGGCACCGTTACATAGTTGTTCCACACGATCAGGCCCGGCGCCAAAAGACCCGCGACACCTATCGCCGTAGCGACCGTGAGCCAAACTTCCAGCTTTTTATCTTCGGGATTGTAGGCAGCCTTGTGATTCGATTGGGCTGCGGGCTCGGTCTTTCCAGAGCGGGCGCGGAATTTGTAGATGCAATACGCCGTGAACAACAAAATCACGATATAGGCGGGACCGGTAATCCAGAACGTGATGTCGATGGTAAGATCCATCGACCCCCAGTTCGAGGCGATTTCCGTCGACCACCACGGCGTGAAAAGATGAAACACCAGCGAGCCCAGCGCCACCAAAACCACTATGATTGCTACCCACATTCAACCGTTATCCTTGCTTAGAGGGCCACCGGATCAAAACGATCCGACCCTTCGATGCATCTTTTAAGGACCTGAAACTGTTCCCCATTTCGTCACACAACCGGCCCCACTTCCCCAGGGTTTGCTGTGCACAAACACGCGCGCGCACACTAGCCAGTGAACACGCCTACGTTATTCTGGCGTGATTCTACAACAAGGGGGCGTTCCGGGCCACTAGTTGATCCACCTATTGCATGCGACGATCGGACGCACGGCCAATCCGCTACAACTGCGACTGATGGGCGCGCCCGCTTGCCACGGAAATAACCACCGAGCAAACTACGCGAAATTTACGGATCGAACCCCCTTGTGAGCCAGACCGCACAACAATTCGAGATGGCCCCGCGGCCGCCGGCAAGCCAGCGGGCGATTGCCGCGTGGTTATTCGCCATGGCGGCGATGATCTTTGTGATGGTCTCGATCGGCGGCATCACCCGCCTGACCGGGTCGGGCCTGTCGATTGTCGAATGGCGGCCGCTGATGGGATTTTTGCCACCCCT
Organism: Alphaproteobacteria bacterium; assembly: GCA_047616465.1. Taxonomy (GTDB): domain Bacteria; phylum Pseudomonadota; class Alphaproteobacteria; order UBA6615; family UBA6615; genus JABDJY01. The sequence goes on along the minus strand of JBLHHE010000010.1, from coordinate 7,508 downwards.
GTCCGAGGCCGAGTGGTCTCGGATATTCACGCTCTATCAGACCAGCCCGCAATACCAAGAGGTCAATGCCGGCATCACCCTATCGGGCTTTAAGGCAATCTTCTGGTGGGAATTTGTGCACCGCTTCTGGGGCCGGCTGATTGGCGTCGTCTTCTTCGTCCCGTTCCTGTGGTTCCTGTTTCGGCGCCAGATCGGCCTGTCGCTGGCGCCCCGCCTGATCTTCTTATTTATCCTCGGCGGCGCCCAAGGCGTTCTCGGCTGGTACATGGTCCAGAGCGGACTGGTCGATATTCCGGAGGTCAGCCAATATCGGCTGGCCGCCCATTTGGTGCTGGCGCTAGCGCTTTATGTGGCGCTGTTTTGGACCGCCCTGCAATTGCGCCACCCCGAACCGGAAACCACACCGGACCGGCGATTGGCCGGCATGCGGACCTTGGCCATAACCACCCTCTCCCTGGTGACGATCACCATTTTGTCGGGCGCCTTTGTCGCCGGCACCGACGCCGGTTTTGCTTTCAATACATTCCCGCTGATGGACGGAACGCTGGTGCCCGCCGGCTACCTGCCCCAGCCCTGGCACGCCAGCCCGTTCGAGGACATCGCCACGATCCAGTTTCATCACCGCGTGCTGGCGATCGTCTCGCTGATTGTCGCTATTGCCACATGGTGGCGCAGCCGCTGGATTGTGCTGGTGCAACGGGCGCGCCGCGTCGCCAACGGGCTGCTGGTCATGGTTTGCCTACAAGTGGCGCTGGGCATTTCGACATTGGTATTAGTCGTGCCGGTACCGCTGGCCGCGGCGCACCAGGCCGGCGCCGTGCTGCTGCTCACCGCAACGCTTTGGCTGTTCTTCGAATTGCGCGTGCCACACCGGCCGGGTGCGAACGCCTAACCGAGATTAAGTGCGCCGCCCGCCGGGAAGTACCATCACCAGCAGAAACAGCACCACCGCCGCCAGGACAACCGACGGTCCCGCTGGGGTGTCCCATTGCAGGGATCCGAAGAGACCGCCGATCACCGACACCGTGCCGATGATGGCGGCGAGAATGGCCATCATTTCCGGGGTCGAGGACACCCGCCGGGCGGCGGCGGCCGGTATGACCAATAGCGACGTCAGCAACAGCACCCCGACGATTTTAATGGCGACCGCGATAACAAGCGCGATCACCACCATGAAGCCGAGTTGGACCGCAACCACATTGACCCCTTCGACCCGGGCCAAATCCTCGTGCACGGTCACCGCCAGCAAGGGCCGCCACAGAAACAACAGCAAACCCAACGCCACCGCGCCGCCGCCATAGATCCAATAAAGATCGGCCACGCTCATCGCCAACACGTCACCGAACAGCAAGGCAAACAGGTCCACCCGCACCGAGCCTTGCAAGGCCACGACCACCAAACCCAGGCTCAACGTGCCATGGGCGAGAATACCGAGCACCGTATCGCTGGCCAGATAGCGCTGGCGTTGCAGCGCCACCAGCAACAAGGCCACCGCGATGCAGACCGTGATAATGGCGACGTTGGCGTTGGTACCGAGCAGCAGCCCCAGCGCCACGCCGAGCAGTGCCGAATGGGCCAATGCGTCGCCGAAATAAGCCATCCGCCGCCACACCACGAAGGCGCCCAAGGGGCCGGTAACCGCCGCCACGCCGATGCCGCCGATGGCCGCGCGAATGAGAAAATCATCCATGTCCCGCCCCCCCAGCATGGTCATGGCCGGAATGATCATGGGCCTCGACCACTTCACCCGTGACCGCATGGGCGTGATCGTGGTGATGGGTATAGATGCCCAAAGAGGCAATTTGGGTTTCCGGGAACAGCGCCAGATATTCGGGATTTTCGCGCACATCGTGGGGCGCGCCGGTGCAGCAGACATGGTGGTTGAGGCAAACAACCCTATCGGCCGCCGCCATCACCAGATGCAGATCGTGGCTGACCACCAAGACGCCGCACCCCAGCTCGCCGCGCAACTGGCCGATAAGATCGTACAGATCGGCCTGACCCGCCACGTCGAGGCCCTGGGCCGGTTCGTCGAGAACCAGCAATTCGGGATCGCGCAGCAGCGCCCGCGCCAAAAGCACGCGCTGCATTTCACCACCGGATATGCGCTGCAAGGGTTGGCCGAGCAAGCGCTGCACCCCAACATTGTCGAGCACTTCATGGCGGCGGCCCTTTGGCACACGACCGCCCAAGTCCAAGAACCGGCGCACCGTCAGCGGTAAGGTATCGTCGATGGCGATGCTCTGGGGCATGTAGCCGATGCGCAACTTTCTGCGCCGGCTGACCTTCCCTGAATCGGGCTGGGTCAAACCTAGGACAATTCGCAGCAAGGTCGTTTTACCGGCTCCATTGGGGCCGATCACGGTGACGATTTCGCCGGGCCGCACTTCCAGATTTACACAATCCAGCGTCACCGTCTCGCCGAACCGCACCGTGAGGTCGCGGACCGAGATAAGAGGCTCGGCGTTCCCCACCTCAGCTGGCATCGACAGTGCCCCGGCAGTCGGGGCATTGGCCCGCCACTTCGACGGCGACCCGCTCGATAGCGAAACCGGCGTCGGCCGCCGCGCCGTCTATGGCCGTCAACAAGGCCGCGCTTTCGAGTTCGGCGGCGCTGCCGCAGCCGTTACAAATGAGAAACTGCGCGGCATGGCGCGCGCCGGGATGGACGCAACCGATATAGGCGTTCAACGATTCGATCCGGTGGATCAGCCGCTGGCCGAGCAGAAACTCCAAGGCCCGGTAGACGGTTGGCGGCGCCACCGCACCGGTTCTGCCTTCGACCGCAGCATCGCGGCGGTTGGCTTGCAGGGCGTCGAGGACCGAGTAGGCGCCAATCGGCTGATGGCTCTGCCACACCAGTTCGAGCACCTGCCGGCGCATGGGGGTCAGCCGGACGCCGCGTTGCTGGCATAGGGAGGCGGCGCTATCGAGCGCGGTCGCGACACAATTACCGTGGTCGTGATCGCTACCGGCAAAAAATCCATCCGGGTTTGCCGCCATAGGGGTGTCCTCCATTTTTCGCCGCCGTCAATTATGTAATGTTATAATATTGCATAAACGCGCGAAAGTCTTATTCTCCCGGCGGTCTTCGAAACAAGATAAAACCCTGGCCATGTTGCGTATCGTGCGGCGAATTATCAGCGTGTTTGCTATTTCAGCGCTCAGCGCTGCCCTTGCCCCGGCGGCGCGGGCCGCGCCGGAAGTCGTGGTATCGATCGCCCCGGTCCATTCGCTCGTGGCGGCGGTGATGGGTAAAGTCGCCACGCCCAAACTGCTGGTGCCGCCCGGCGCCTCGCCCCACGCCTTTTCCCTACGCCCCTCCGACGCAAGAGCGCTGGCCAATGCCGATATCGTGTTTCGCGTCGGCGCCGATTTGGAAATCTTTCTCGACAAACCACTCGCAGCTCTCGTCTCGGGCATTGTGGTGACACTCGCCGACGCACCGGGGATTACCGAGCAACCGATCACGCCGAACAGCGGGGACGCCGAAGAACACACGAACGACCCGCACATTTGGCTCAGCATCGCCAATGCCCGGCTCATCGGCGAAGTCGCCGCACAGACCTTGGGCAATCACGACCCGGAGAACGCCGGGGCCTATGGCCAAAATTTGGCCGCGCTCAACGAGCGCTTGAACGGTCTGGAGCGCGATCTACGCGATCAGCTACGCTCTACCCGCAAATCTCCTTACGTCGTATTGCACGACGCCTATCGCCATTTCGAAGCCGAATTCGGGCTGCAGCGGGCGGCCGCGATTTCCCTATCGCCGGAGCGGCGGCCCGGCGCCCGGCGGCTGCGTGAAATTCGCGGTCTGCTGGCGGCAGAGGATGTGCGCTGCGTCTTCGCCGAACCGCAATTTCCCAACGCCATTGCCGCGTCCGTAACAGAGGGCACCAACGCGCGCCTGGCCGAGCTCGATCCCATCGGCGCCGGTCTCGCGGTCGGCCCCGAGCTTTACTTTGACCTGATGTATAATCTCGGCCGTTCGATGACGGGTTGTCTTGGCGGCTGAAGATTACCGCGCCGGCCTAGTGCGAGAACGCGCCGCGCAACGCCTCGACGCGCGCCGCAAGATCGCTGGCGCCATAAGGCGCGGCTGGCGCGACACCCCAGACCGGTTGCGGCCAGGCCGGGTCGTCTTCAAAGCGCGCGATGACGTGAATGTGGAGCTGCGGCACCATATTTCCCAACGCGGCGACGTTCATTTTGACCGGCTGGAAAAGCCGTTCCATCGCCTCGCTGGCACGAACAATTTCAGCGGTCGTTAGCGCCAGATCCACCGCGGACAGTTTGTGCAGTTCGCGGACGCCAGCGCGCTGCGGCACCAGGATCAGCCACGGATAGGCGGCATCGTTCATCAGCAGCACGCGGCAGCAATCCCAGCGGTCGACCTCGATTGTGTCGGCAGCGAGTTGCTTGTGTAATTCGAAATCGGCGGGCGCGGGCATTGTTGGGCTCATGCTCCGATTCTAGACCAACCCCGCGCCAAGGCAATCAATGCAAGGCAATCGCGCCTATTTCTCTCCGCACATTCCCTTCAACGCCTGCCATTGGGCGCCTGCCATTGGGCGCCCGACATCGCATCGCCCGTGGCAGTTGCGTTATCGCGCACGAAGTCGGATCGCTCATCGGTGGCAGGATGGGTGCTAATCACCGCCAGAATATCATCCAAATCGCTGGGCTCTTTTTCACGAATGCGGCGGAAGAAATCGACCAGGCCCGCCCCGTCGATCCCCGACCCGTTGAGCAAGTCGACCGCATCGGTATCGGCTTCACGCTCGGCATCGCGGGAGTAGGCTGCCGTTGCGGTAAATTGCACCAACGCGCCAATGACCGAGCCGCCGGTGATATCGCCCAGAAGAAAACCGATCAGCGTTGCCGCCCCGACATTTTTGACGAAGACCTCCATCGGATGCCGGCGCAAGGCGTGGCCGATTTCATGGGCCAGCACGCCAGCCACTTCTTCGGGCCCCTCGACAAAGTCCAGCAATCCATCGAACAGAATGATCTGCCCCCCCGGCAGTGTGAACGCATTAACGAGAGGGCTTTTGACGACGCGCACCGTCAACGGATAGGGCAAATCGACTTGCTCTTCGAACCGTCGGGTCAATTCCACCAGCGCCGTATCGCCTTGCGGCGACGTGCAAAATATCGGCGACCTTCCGCGCGCAAAAAAACGGGCGACCTGTACCGCTGCGGTCTCCCCCAATTCGGCTTCAACATCTGGGGGGATTGCCTGGGCGGCTTCACGGGCTACGAAGGGGATCGCCACCAAAAACAAAAAGGCCAATGAAGCAATGGCGACCGCGCTCCAAAAAGTGATCGGACGCCAGACCTCACGAATGCCGGGCCTTATCTTATTCAGGTTGGGACAAATCCGCTCCAGTTCGGAAAGATAGCCTGGATAGGCAATGACAATCCGGGCAACCAGTTTGGCCCGCCCCAGGCGCAAGGGCCGATCTTTGTATGGCTTTTCGACGAGACGCACCTCGTCGGCCGGCCAAACGGCCAACACGGCATCCTGGCCGTCGCGAACCACAATATTTTGCGGCCCAATCTGGACAATAACATCAAGCTGACGCGCGCTTTCACCGTCGAAGTAGCGCGCAGGGGCATCCGTCACAGACTAAAATCCGCCAACATCAAAATCCAGGGCGGCGGCCAGCCCCTCCCCGAAGCGGGGATCATCTTTCGAACTCTGAACGATGCGCTCAAGGCTCGCAATATCGGTCACCACCAGGGTCGTCGCGCCATGCCGGATCACAGGATAATGGAAAAATATAAATTTGATAATTGGCAACGACATGAAAACCGCGATGACGATTACAATGGTCAACACTGTACTTATCAAATGGAGGTTATCGACAACCCGCTCATCCTCAACGCTAGACACACCTACCACTGTGAGCCAGCCGAGCAGAGCAGAGCACCCATGGCAGATAAGACCATGATCGAGACCAAGGCATACAAAAACCAATTGCCGACAATCCGCCAGGCGTTGAACCTCGCCTCAAATCCGACCGCGGATAAGTTGCTGACGTTAAACATGTAGCGCAAGGCGCCGATGCGGTAGATGAAGTAAAAGGGTATCGAGACCAAAAAAGACACGATTACAATTCCATAAATCTCCAATAACCGCGTCATATGAAACAATACGCCTGCCATAATGCCTCTCACGACAACAGGATCTTCGTTTTCGAGAAGTTCGAGTGTTACGTCTTGCAGCGTCACAAAAATCATATCCAGTTCTTGGAAATTGGTGAACGTCAAACCAACCGCTGAAACGATCCCAAGCGTCCATAAAGCGCCGCACGGAACCCAAGCCCGAAATAGTTTTGAACCGGTACCCTCATAGCGAAAATTTTCGACCCCAAAGCGGGCATTCTCGACTTCGTATCTCTGCAATTCCGCGGTCAACCAGGGCACCGCCCAACCCAATGTGATCACCGACAAGACGGCGTAGCCGAACCAAATCCATGCATAACCCGAGGCGGAACCATCCTGCCCGGCACGAATGCCGCGCCAGACCGTGCGCGCCAAACGGTAGCGCCGCGCGCGGAAATAGGCGTACCGGGTCAGCCAGAACAGGAAGACGAAATACAAGAAATTTACGGCGTCAAAAATGGCCGGCGCCGCCGTTTCCAAAAACAGCGACACTACCGAATAGCCAATAGACAGCGGCACCAAGACCGCAATGACAATTAGAAACCCGACGAATAATTCCAGACCGCGGCCGGTATATTCCAGCGGGTCGCCGTCGATTTCAATGCTACGCCAAAAATACTGGCGCAGGCGCGTACGGGCCCAAAACCGGTAAACGCCAGCCGTGAGGAAGCCAAGCAACGAATTCATCATCAGAAGACCGACGAGCGCCATTCGCCGGCCCCAAAACCCGACGATTCGCTCGTTCTGGGGGCTTACGCCGCGGCCAGTAACACCAGAGTTTATTACCGTATCGGTCATAACACCCCCATCGCGCGAATAGCGCGCCATGGTCGCACGGAGTGCTTACCAATTCAAACATTGATGGGGCTTTTGGTTAACGCCCACCGGCTCCAAACTGGCGGTAAACCTGATGGAATCAGCACCGCCGAAGGCAAATCTTCAGCAGACAAATCGGGCGGCGAACCTATACTCTGGGCCATATTATCCCGCGTTTTGATAATGCCCGCCGAGGGGCCCGCCTGGTGTCATCGGGGTCACAATCGGCAAACGATGGTTAACGGAGATCATATGCGATGAGGCTTAAACGGTCGGAATTGGCGGTGCTCCTCTTTACCCTCGCCTATGTAGCCATCTTCGGTGGCCTATTCATCGCCGCGGGCAACAGCGAGTTCGTCTGGTATGTCGCCACCCTGGTGATCTTTCTCGTTCTGATCGCCGCCACCCAACGGGTCGCACAGTTTCCCGCGCTTATCTTGTGGGGCCTGGCCCTGTGGGGGTTGGCGCACATGGCGGGCGGCGGCGTCCGCGTGGGTAACGGAGTGCTCTATAGCTACGTGGTG
>JBLHHE010000009.1:0-14282 GCA_047616465.1 Alphaproteobacteria bacterium | reverse complement strand
GATCGAGGGCATCGACTTCGAACACAAACAGCTCATCGGTATCCGCGACGACCGCTATGAGGCCGATTGCCCGACCGTGGTCTCCGAGATAAGGCGCTCGGGTCCAATCCACCGCGACGAAGTTATCTTCGCCCGCGCCCATACCGACCATGATTTGAAATTCACCATGCCGGGGCCGATGACCATCGTCGATACCTTGGCCGACACCCATTATGGCGACCGGCCCGCCCTGGCGATGGCCTTTGCCGATATCTTGAACGCCGAGGCCCGCGAGATCGCGGCGGCCGGCGCCAATGTGATCCAATTCGACGAGCCGGCGTTCAATGTCTATCTGGACGCGGTGCCGACCTGGGGCGTCGAAGCGCTGAACCGCGCGGTCGACGGCGTGGCGTGCACCACGGCGGTGCACATCTGCTACGGCTACGGCATCAAGGCCAACACCGATTGGAAGGCGACCCTGGGCGCGGTGTGGGACCAGTATGAGAAAACCCTGCCGGCCCTGGCCAACAGCGACGTCGACCAAGTGTCGTTGGAATTCGCCGGATCGCGGGTGCCGATCGAGGTGATCGGCCTGCTCGACGGCAAGAAGGATGTTCTGGTCGGCGCCATCGACGTGACCGCCTTGGAAGCCGAGACTCCGGAACAGGTCGCCGCGGTGATCCGCAGCGCCCTGGAATACACCTCGCCGGAACGAATTTTCCCCTGCACCAATTGCGGCATGGTGCCCCTGCCCCGCAGCGTCTCCCAAGGCAAGCTCAAGGCCTTGGCCGCCGGCGCCGCCTTGGTGCGGGCCGAGCTATAAACCCTAATTCTAGAATCGCGGAGAAACCATGAGCGGCGATATTATTGTTACAGCCGAGGCCCTGAAAGATTTTGCCGCGCGGGTCTTCGCGGCCTGCGATGTCTCTGCCGACGATGCCGAACTGTGGGCCGATATTCTGGTCTGGGCGAATTTGCGCGGGGTCGATTCCCACGGCGTATTGCGCATTCCGCGCTACATCCAGACGCTGGCCAACGGCAATATCAACCCCCGGCCCAACATAACCCTCGACCGGCGCGCCGGCGCCATTGCCGTCATCGATTGCGATAACGCGCCCGGCCCGGTGGCCATGTCGCGCGCCATGGAAGAGGCCATCGCGCGGGCCCGCGAGGTGCATATCGGCTGGTGCATCGCCCGCAACATCACCCATTCGGGCGCCATCGGCTATTACGCCCAGATCGCCGCCAAGGCCGGCATGGCGGGTATGGTCATGATCGCCTCGCGGCCGATGATGGCCTATCACGGCTCAAGCGTGGCGGCCCTGTCGACCAATCCCCTGGCCATCGCGGTACCCGGCGGCGAACACCCGCCGCTGGTGCTCGACATGGCCAGCTCGGCGGTCTCCATGGGCAAGGTGCTGGAGGCCCGCGACGCCGGCGAGGCCATTCCCGACGGCTGGGCGTTGGATGACAGCGGCCACATGACCAACGACGCCAACGCCGCCTCGATCCTAATGCCCCTGGGCGGCGCCAAGGGCTCGAGCCTGTCGCTGATGATGGAATGCCTGGTGAGCATTATGGGCGCCAACCCGCTGATCGAGCAGATTTTACGCCCAGGCGGCGACCCGTCTGGATTCAGGCAGAACGGCCTCGCCGTGGCGATCGATATCGAGGCCTTCATCGGCCTCGACGAATACGGCAAACAAATCGACGATCTGGCCGGCGCGATTACCGCGTTGCCGAAGGCCGAAGGCGTCGAGAAAATCTATGCGCCCGGCGAACGCGGCGACGCGGTGCTGGCCGAGCGGATGAAAAGCGGCATCCCGCTACCCCAAGGCACCTGGGACCGCCTCGCCGAAGCTGTCGGGCCGCTGGGCGTGGAGATGCCGGTGGTGGGTTAGGACGGCAGCCCTACCGAGGTGAGCCGTTTTACCAATTCTGGAACGTCGGATCGGTTGGGGTAGAAAATTATCTTCTGCCAACGCTCAGCCGTGAATCTTGGGCTGATTTCCAGCAAATTCTGTACTTCTTCCCGGGCCTCAGCTTCTTTTCCCAAGCCTTGCAGCGCTAAGACAGAGAGGATTCGGGCCATGATCCATTCCGGTCGTTTGGCGATTATTTTTTCGCTCACCGCCTGGGCTTCTTGATAGCGCTTCAGCATGATGTGGGCCTCAGCCATGGCGATGAGATAGAATTCCGGCGCGCCGGGGTTGAGGCCAACGGCGCGCCGCGAAACGCGTAGAGCCTCTTCCGGCAATTCGAGACAAATCAGCATATGGGCCAAAGCTTGGTGAGCGTCCGCTGCATTGGGATCGAGCGCGACGGCCAACTCTGCCTCCAGTCGGGCGGCGGCAAAATTTCCCTCTACCATGAGGATATGGGCAAGCTCCGTATGAGCTGCTGGATGATTTGGGTCGATGGCAAAAACGCCATCCAGAAATCGCCGGGCGTCCTGTAACCCTCCATGTCCGTCGGCCGTCCAGCCAAAGGTCGCATCTTCAATATAGGTACGCGCCAAGGCAACGGCGGCCGAATGAAATATGGGCGACCGTGTCAAAGCCACTTCATAAGCGGCGCGAGCCCGCGCGTTTCCAGGACGGGAATATTCTTTGTAGGCAGCTCGCCCCTTCATGAACTCCTCATAGGCCAACGGGTCGCCGGCCTCCCGACGCCAGAGCCTAGTTTGCTCACCTTCGGTAAGCTCGACCTCCAACGCAGACACAACCTCTCCGGTAATACGGTCTTGAAAATCAAAGATATCCTCGATTGAACCGTCGAATTTCTCAGCCCAAAGGTGATGCCCATCGACGACGTCGCGGAGTTGGACACTGCAACGGATACGTGATCCAGCGACCTGGACTGTGCCTTCGACATGATGGCTCGCCAGGTTGTCTGCCGCATTGTCCGAGGAAATCACGCGCAGCATGTCAAGTTTAGAAATACCGGTGGCGATGTCCTCCGCAAAACCTTCTGCGTAGAAGCGATGATCGGGGTTTGGTGATAAAGTTTCGAAGGCCAATACGGCAATCGTCGACGGTAAATTATCTCCAGGCGCGGATGTCGTGCCTCGAACCGGGCCAACCCGATTTATCTTGCCTGCAGGCCAACGCCACACGCGGATCTTGCGGTCGATGTTTTTCAGGCTTTGCTCACCCATATCCTCGAAAGTATCGCCTAAGGCGCCGCGCAAATTTTGCCGCACCATATCCGAAACACAGAGACCCGCTGGTGGCGATATCGCCTCGAGACGCGCGGCGACATTGACCCCGTCCCCCAGAATATCGTCGCCATCGATGACAATATCGCCGAGATTGATACCCGCACGATAAAGGATCCGGCTATCTTCCGAAGCATCGCCCTCCTCGGCCAATAACTCTGTCTGGAATGCGACAGCGCAGTCCACCGCATCGACCACGCTGGGGAATTCCGCCAGCAGGCCATCGCCGGTCGTCTTAACGATGCGGCCGTTGTAATGGGCAATCTGCGGATCAATGAAGGCTTCGCGGTGACGTTTTTGACGGCTGATGGTGCCCGCCTCGTCAACGCCCATCAGCCGGCTGTAACCAACCATGTCGATGGCTAATATGGCCGCCAGGCGCCGCTCCATAATTACCTCTCTCCCTAACTAGTAGAGAGTAGCCGAGCGTTGCGCTGCAATCTACACCGTCAAGAAATGTCGTAAACACCGCCTGATCACCCCCACCCGAAATCCTCCTTGAGGGAGCAAAATAGGGTGGGCGTGACCAGAAAAACTACACCTTCGCCGGCACCTCGATCTTCAGCAGCTTAGCGGCATTGCCGCCCATGACTGTGGCTTTCTGGTCGTCGCTCAGCCCAGACGTGCCATCGACGAAGCCGACCGGGTCGGGTTCGGCCATGTCGTAGGGATAGTCGGTGCCCATGACGATATGGTCGGCGCCCCAGGTATCGACCAGGTAGCGCAGCTGGTGGTCGGTGAAGACGACGGTGTCGAAATAGAGCTTCTTGACGTAGTGGCTCGGCGGCTTTGAGATCACCTGGCGGCAATCGTCGCGCAGATGATAGGGGTGGTCGAAGCGGCCCGAATAGGCCGGCACATAACCGCCGCCATGGGCGATGCAAATCTTCAGGCCCGGATACGTCTCCAGATACCCGTCGAACACCAGATGACCCACGGCCAGCGCCGATTCCAGCGGATGGCCGATGGTGTTGCGGAAATAATGGTCGCTCATGCGGTCCTTGAAGCTGGTGCCGATGGGATGCATGAAGATCATCACGTCGAGCTCTTCGACCTTGGCGAAGAACTTCTCCAGCCCGGCGCGGGTCAAATCCTGGCCGTTCACGTTGGTGGAAATCTCGACGCCGCGGGTGCCGTGCTCCTTGACGCAGCGTTCCAGCTCGGCGACCGCCATATCGGCATCCTGCAACGGCGTCGTGCACAGGCCGACGAAGCGGTCGGGGTTACCGGCGACGATTTCGGCGATGCGGTCGTTGACCACCCTCGAAGTGTCGCGGGCGAACTCGGCCGGGTACTGGTAGTTGTAATGGAACGGCGACGGCGACAGCGCCTGCACGTCGATGCCGCAGGCGTCCATGTCGGCGATGCGCACCGACGGGTCGGTCAGCTTGGGGATAATGCCCTGGTGCTGGGCCCGGTTAATCTCGCCGGTCAGCGCGTTGGCTTCCTTATAAAGCTTGGCCTGATCGGCCACCGACGGGTCCGCCAGCATATCGTCGGCGGCGGGCACATGGACATGGCAATGCACATCGACGGTGAAATGCTTGTTGGCGTTGCTGACTTTTTCTACGTGGCCATGGTCGCTGGCCGGCGCGTGCGTGGCGCATGTAAATAACATGGTCGTTCTCCCTGTTTGATTGGTTCCGGCGTTTAGCGCCGGTTTGAAATTAGTTTAATCCGAGCAGTTGCGCGGCGTTGCCGCCGATGATCTGGGCCTTCTGGTCGTCCGTGAGGTCAGCGCCATTGACGTGGCCCACGGGATCGACCTCGGCCATATCGTAGGGGTAATCGGTACCCATGACGATATGGTCGGCGCCGAACACCTTGACCAGATACTCCAACTGATGGTCGGTGAAGACCACGGTGTCGAAATAGAACCGCTTGAGATAATCGGTCGGGATCTTGCCCTTCGGCAGGTGGCGCTGCATGTCGGGGCGCAGCGGATGGGCATGATCGATGCGGCCCGAATAGGACGCTATGAAGCCGCCGCCATGGGCGACACAGATTTTCAGGCCCGGATGGCGGTCCATCACACCGTCGAAAATCAGATAGTGGACTGCCGTGGTCGAGGCTAGCGGATTGGCGATGATGTTGGAGAAATAATGATCGGCGAAGCGGGCGCTTTCGGTAAAGCCGCCGGGGTGCATGAAGATCACCACGCCGAGCTCCTCGACCCGGGCGAAAAATTTGTCGAGGCCGGCGCGTGAGAGCTCGGTGCCGCACACATCGGTCGAAATCTCGACGCCGCGAAACCCCAATTCGCCGACGCAGCGATTGAGCTCGGTCAACGCCATCTCCGGATCCTGCAGCGGCACGGTGCCCAGGCCGACAAACCGGTCGGGATGGCTGGCAACGAGCTCGGCCAGAGTATTGTTGACCGTTTGCGCCACGTCGCGGCCCAGATCGGGTTCGGCCCAGTAACAATAATGGCCCGGCCCGGTCGACACCGCTTGAATATCGACCCCGGCGGCATCCATGTGGGACAGACGGATATCGACGTCGGTCGCCATCGGCATGATGTCTTGGGTGTGTTGGCGCTGAATTGCACGGGTCTCATCGCTGGCATGCCACATAAGCGGTTCGTATTTAAGCTCGAACACGTCCTTCACCATGGCATCGACCGCGGGCACGTGCAGATGGCAATGGATATCGACCGAACGGACTTTGGAGTCTCCGGTTAAAACCCGATGACCGGCGATACCCGTCTCCGGGGCGTGATGGGCGCACTTGAACAGCATGATGTCTCCTCGACCCTCTTAACTCTGTGTTTTGTTTTATTTCCGGGGGTCTTGAGCAAACCGCCGAAAGGCAGCGTTTATATAGTTCGAACACCAGCGTCAAAGCCACAGGTTTCGACTCTGCGCCCGTCTCAACGATGGTTCCCCTCGACTCCCGCGCGGGCCATGCTAAATTCTGCCATTGAGAGCCGTAATTTGTAAACTTTTCTGGAGAGAACCCACGATGTCCGCTGGAAGCTTCGGTATTTCCCAACATGTGCTGCGCCGCGAGGATCACAATCTGATCACCGGCGCTGGAAATTACAGCGACGACACCAGTTTCGAGGGCCAGACCTTTGTCGCATTCCTGCGCTCTCCGGTTGCCCATGCCACCCTAAAAACGCTCGATCTGAGCGCCGCCAAAGCGGCGCCGGGCGTCATCGGAGCGTTTACCGGGGAAGATCTGCGCGCTGCCGGAATAGGTGATATTCCAAATATGACACCCTTTGCCAACCATGACGGTTCGCCGATGGCCCTGACATCGCGCCCCTCGATCGCCGTCGGCAAAGTCCGCCATGTCGGCGAGATCGTCGCTATGGTCATCGCCGAAACCGCCGCCCAGGCCGCCGACGGCGTCGAGCTGATTGAGTTCGATTTCGACATTCTGCCGACCGTCGTCGATGTCGAAGACGCCCTTGCCGACGGTGCGCCGCAGCTATGGGACCATATGCCCAATAATGTCTGCCTCGATTTCGCTATCGGCGATGGCGACAGGGCCGACGCCGCGTTCGCCAATGCGGCCCACATCTCCCGGCTGACGCTGAAGACCAACCGCATCGTCGCCGCCTCGATGGAGCCGCGCAGCGCGACCGCCCGGTGGGATACCGCGAAGGACCGCTACGAGCTGGTCACCGGTTCCCAGGGCGTCAGCGCTATGCGCCGCATGCTGGCCGAGTCCATATTTCAGGTGCCGCCGGAAAAGATGCATGTGGTGACCCACGATGTGGGCGGCGGGTTCGGCATGAAAACCCAAGCCTATCCCGAATATGTCGCCTGCCTGTTCGCCGCCAAGGCTCTCGGCCGGCCGGTAAAATGGCAGGGCAGCCGCTCGGAAGCCTTTCTCGGCGACAATCAGGCCCGCGACGGTGTCATCAACGGCGAGCTGGCATTCGACGAGAACGGCAAAATACTGGGCATGCGCGTCGATATGATCGCGGCGATGGGCGGCTATCTGTCGTCGCACGGCCCCGCCGCGGCAACCCGCAACGTCTGCAATTGCCTGACCGGCTGTTACGACAATCCGGCGCTGCATTTTCACGTGCGCTGCGTCATGACCAACAATCTCCCCATCGGCCCCTATCGGGGCGCCGGCCGTCCCGAGGCGGCCTACATTCTCGAACGGCTGATGGACCAGGCGGCCCGCGAATTGGGACTCGACCGTATCGAGTTGCGGCGGCGCAACTTCATCGATCCCGCCACCATGCCCTACACCACATCGCTCGCCCAGACCTATGACAGCGGCGAATTCGAGGCGGCGATGGATAAGGCGCTGGAACTCGCCGACTGGGACGGCTTTGCGGCGCGACGCGCCGAGTCCGATACGCGCGGCAAGTTACGGGGCCTGGGTATGGCGTGTTTTGTCGAGACCGCCGGCGGGTATTTGGAAGAAGGCGCGAAAATCGAGTTCGCCGACGATGGCGCGGTCGAGGCCATCCTGGCGGTACAATCGAACGGCCAGGGCCATGCCACCTCGTTCGCCCAAGTGGTCGCCGAACGCCTCGACGTTCCTTTCGAGAAGGTTCGTATCGTCGAGGGCGACAGCGACAACATACCGGCAACCGGCTTCGCGTCGGTCGCCTCGCGCTCGGCGGCGCTAGCGAGCGGGGCTATAGCGGTCACCATCGACGCCGTACTCGACAAAGGCCGGAAACTGGCCGGTCACATTCTCGAAGCCTCGGAAGCCGACATCGAATATGCGGATGGCGCGTTCCGGGTCGCCGGTACCGACCGGGCGATCGACATTTTCGATTTGGCCGCCCAAGTGAAAACCCTCTCCAACCTACCCGCCGATCTGCCGGCAAGCCTCGATTCGGAGGAAAATTTCACCTCGCCGGAGCAGACCTATCCCAATGGCTGCCACGTCTGTGAAGTCGAGATCGACCCCGACACCGGTGTGATCGACGTGGTCGGCTATACCGCGGTCGACGATTGCGGCACGGTGATCAACCCGATGATCGTCCACGGCCAGGTCCATGGCGGCGTCGCTCAGGGCCTCGGCCAAGTGCTGGGCGAACATGCCATCTACGACGATGACGGCCAACTGCTGGCCGGGTCGTTCATGGATTACATGATGCCGCGGGCCGACGATCTGCCCTCGATGAAGCTGGGTTTCCATTCGGTGCCGTGCACCACCAATCCGGTCGGCGCCAAGGGCGCCGGCGAAGCCGGGACGACCGGTGCGCTCCCCGCCGGTATGAACGCGATACTGGACGCCCTGTCGGCGCGCGGCATCACCGAAATGGATATGCCAGCCACCTCGTCGAAAGTCTGGGCGGCGCTGAACGGCGGCTAGTTCGTGGGCGCGGGGTCGAGGTCCCAGTCACGTTTCGGCTTGGCCCCGGCGGCGCGGAGATTATCCATATACGCGGTGAGAATTTCTTTGCCGGGGTAGCCTTCCGCCTCACGAGCGCTCGCCCACATCTGGCCCAGCGGCGGTAGCGCGGCGACCCATTGTTCGCGTCGCGAGTTGAAAAACCGCTGGGTTCGCATGCCCTCTTTCTTCGACGCATCGAGTGTGTTCTTCCCCGCGTCGCAATAGGCCCGAGCGCCCACCGGTACAAACTGATCGGCGGCCTCAAGCAAGGCGTCGCGCAACGGCCCCGGCAAATCGGCAAACCGCTGCCCATTCATGGTGATCGCAAAGGCCGTTTGAGGGCCGAATTCGGTTAGCAGATAATTGTTGAGCCGCTCCTCGAGCTTTAATTCGGCGATTTGGGTGACCGGCATAATTGCGCCATCGATAATATTTGCCTCCAGCGCGCCGTCGAACTGGCCTAGCGGCATGCGAAACGGTTTCGCCGCGACCCCGGAAAGCCAGGGCTCGATGCGAACCGCGACCCCCATCGTCAGGCCCCGCAAATCTTCGATCAACTTGATCTTAGGGCCGGTGAAGAGCCCGTACCCGTCGGTCGTGATGTTGGCGAGGTAGATTTGACCGGCCTTCTGCCATGGCATGTTCATGTCCACGGACACTTTGTGCAGATCGTGGTAGGCGCCTGCAGCGACCGCGCATTGCGTGGTGGAAAAGGGCAGGTGAAAGCTGATGTCCTGAAGCGGCAGTTTTTGAGTCTCGTAATCGAGAGCAATGAGACCAAAATCTCCAACCCCATCGGCGATGGCCTCCAGCACATCGCCATGTTTGGCGATCGTGCCGTCATAGGCGGGACGCCATTTAAGGATCATGCCATCGCCCGCTGCCGCCATCTGCTGTTGGGCGAGGCTGCGAAAATGCTCACGGAAAATGCGCACCGCGGGATGCCCCCCCGGCAAGCCGCTAATAACCGTGAAGGTCTCGGTCTCGTTCGCGGCCACGGAAGGCGCCGCGGTCGCGACAAGGGCGGCGGCGGCGATCGTTGCCGCGATCCAGGGTTTTACCATCAACATTTCCATCGTCATAAGTACCGGAAAACATGCATGCCACGGCCTAAAGACTAGCCATAGAGCCGCCTACTCAGGCACCATATTGCCGCAGAGTGGTTAACGAATTTTATGCAGGGAGAATTCAACATGCGCGCAGCGTGGTACCAGAAACAGGGCCCGGCCAAACGGGTTATCAAAGTCGGAGAGATGGACACGCCGGAGGCTGGCCCCGGCGAGGTCCGGATCAAACTCGCCTATTCCGGTCTCAACCCGTCCGACGTCAAGCGGCGCCAGGGATTCCGCGGCCAACAACTCGGCTACCCGCGCATTGTCCCCCATAGCGACGGTGCTGGAGTGATCGACCAGGTCGGCCGCGGCGTGGCGAAATCGCGTCTCGGCGAGAAGGTCTGGATATGGAACGGCCAATGGCAGCGGCCGTTCGGCACCTGTGCGGAATACATCGCCCTGCCGGCGCGCCAGGCCGTCGCCATGCCGCGCGGCATGGATCTGTTACACGGCGCGTGCATCGGCATTCCCGCGATCACCGCCCACCGCGCCCTGTTCGCCGATGGTCCCCTTAAGGGTAAGACCGTACTGGTCACGGGCGGCGCGGGCGCGGTGGGAAATTACGCCATCCAGCTCGCCAAATGGGGCGGCGCGGAACAGGTTATCAGCACCGTCAGTTCGCCCGCCAAGGCCCGCCAGGCGAAAGCGGCTGGCGCCGATGTAGTGATCAACTACAAAAAGCAGGATGTCGCCGAACGGGTTATGCGGGCGACCAAAGGCACTGGCGTCGACCACATTGTCGAGGTCGCCTTCGGGGTCAATCAGGCGACGATTCTTAAAGTCCTGAAGCCCCACGGCACCATTGCCTGCTATGCCTCGGACAAGACGCCGGAACCGGTGCTTACTTTTTATGGCTTCATGCAACGCAACGCGAACCTGCGCTGGGTATTCATGTACGAAATTCCCGACGCCGCATTCCGTCAGGCGACCCGCGACATCAGCGCGTGGCTTAGCAAGGGCAAGCCCCACCACCCGGTCGCCAAGATTTTCCCCTTGTCCCAGACAGCCGACGCACACGCCTATCTTCAGTCGGGTAAGGCCAACGGCAACGTCATTGTAGCGATCGGGAAATAGAGAAATATCAAGGAAACGCACATGAAAACCATCGATATCGGCCCCGACGGCATGACTGACCATATTGTCCGGTTCAAGGACTTGCAGCCGAAGCAGGGGCAGTACAAGGACCTCGGCATTCCCCTCGAGGCCTACGAGATGCTGACGGCGAAGACGCTTTATTCGCTGCTGGCGCCCGGCGACGCGGCGGGCTCGCACAAATTCGCCGCAGCCTCGGGACCGGCTGGGCTATCGATCACGATCGCCGAATGTCCCCCCGGCGATGGCCCGATGCTGCACGCCCATATGCGCACCCACGAAATCTTCTTCTGCCTCACCGGAAAGTTCGAGGTGAGTTGGGGCGACGACGGCCAGTACAGCACGGTGCTCGACCCCCACGACATGGTCGATGTGCCCCTCGGCGTAACCCGCGCTTTCAAGAATGTCAGCGACGAAACGGCGCTGCTCTTCGTTATCATTCTGGGCGGCGACCAGGCAGATGTCGCCTACACCCACCAGATCGGCGAAGAGGTGGCCGAGCGCTATGGCAACGATGTGAAACAAGCGATCGAGACCCACACCAGCATGAAATTCACCGCCGGGCTCGCCGACTGAAGGATTGCTACGCCGCGGCCTTGCGGCCCTGCAGGCCGAACGCCTCGGCGATGAGCTCGTAGGAGCGCATCCGTGCCGCAAAATCATAGGTGATGGTCAGGATCACCAGCTCATCGGCCCCGTGGCGTTCTGCCAGTTCTTCGAGCTGGGCTTTGATATAGGTCGGATCGCCGACGAAGCGATTGAGCTTATTTTGTTCGATCACCGCGCGCTCGTGCTCGCTGTATTCGTAATTCAGGGCCACTTCCGGCGACGGGTAGGGCAAATGCTGACCCTGACCCAGTTTGAGACGCCAATAATCGCGGCTCACCGCGAGATACTCAGCTTCTTCCGTAGTCTCGGCGCAAATCACGAACACGCCGAGATTGACCTTAGGTTCGCTCAGCACCGGCGACGGACGGAAATTCTCCCGGTAATGGTCGACCACCGCTTCGCTGCCATAGGGCGTAATGAAATGGGCAAACGAATAGGCCAGCCCGAAATGGGCGGCATAGGCGGCGCTCTGATCGCTCGAGCCGAGCAGCCAGACTTCCGGTAATGACGGCGCCAACGGGGTCGCCCGCACGTTTTTAAACGGTTCCGATACCGGCGGCTGGCCAACCAGAAACGCCGTCATATCGGCGATCTTGGTGGGGAAATATTCGATGCCGATCTGGTTGCCATAGGCGAGCGCCGCAGCGGTCAACCCATCGCTGCCCGGCGCCCGTCCAATGCCCAAATCGATGCGGCCGGGGAACATGTTCTCCAGCAGGGAGAAATTCTCGGCGACTTTCAGCGGGCTGTAATGGCTCAGCATAACGCCGCCCGATCCCACCCGAATATGGTCGGTCAAGGCAGCGACGCGGGTCACCATGATCTCGGGCGATGAACCGGCGAAACCGTCGGTGCCGTGATGTTCAGCCAGCCAATAGCGGCTATACCCCAACGCCTCGGCGGCCTGCGCCAGCCGGATGGTCTCGTCGATCGCCTGGGCCGGCGTACCGCCGGCACGCACCGGTGACTGGTCGAGAACGCTGAAATCAATCATGACATTTACCTAGCACACCAGCACGACGGGTAAAGACCCAGGCATCGGTACAGTCATATCTCCGCCAGCGCCGCCAGCACCTTGTCGGAAGTCGCCGTCCAGCCGATCAGCGCATCGGACGCGCGCACCATTTCGATCGTCGCCTGCTTGAAGGCGGGGTAATAGCTCTCGGTGGCGTCCTCGACCAGCAGACATTCGTAGCCCCGGTCGTTGGCCTCGCGGATGGTGGATTGCACGCAAACCTCGGTGGTCACCCCGGTGAAGATCAGATGGGTGGTGCCAAGCCGCTGCAGATCCCCCTGCAGACCGGTGTTGTAGAACGCGCCCTTGCCCGGCTTGTCGATGACGATTTCCCCAGCTTGCGGATAGAGCTCGGGAATGATGTCGCTGCCCGGCTCGCCGCAAATCAACAAGCGCCCCATGGGGCCCTGGTCGCCGATCTTCAGCTCCTGGCGCCCCCGTTTCAGTTTCGCCGGCGGGCAATCCGATAGATCCGGCTTGTGGCACTGCCTGGTGTGAATGATCGGTAACCCCCGGGTGCGAAACGCCCCTATCAGGGCCTGCAGGGTCGGCACAATTGCCGCACAGGCGCTGACATCGAGGCCCAGCGAGGCGCCATAACCGCCGGGTTCCAGGTAATCGCGCTGCATATCGATGGCCAACAGCGCCAGGCCGGCGGGCTCGAACGTGTAATCATAGGGTTGGGCGGAAATGATCGGCATCTCGTGACTCCGGGCCGGAACAACAGATAAGACTATATCACCCTTGATCGCACGCGCCCGACACCCAACAATTAGGGCAACAATCGACAACCCTCACGAAAGCCACCATGTCGAACCCCGCCACCCTGCCCTCCGTCGATCGCCTGTTGCGCACCGGTCCTTTGATTGCGCTGATCGAGGCCCATGGCCGGCAGCCGACGACCAACGCCGTGCGCGCGGTGCTGGCCGGCATGCGCGCCGCTTTGGCGAGCGCGGAAAGCGACACCGAGACGGCCAGCGTGACGGCCAGCGAGACCGACATCGCGGCGCTGGTCTCTGCCCGCCTGGTGAGCGCCGAAGCCCCGACCCTCAAACGCGTGTTCAACCTGACCGGCACCGTGTTGCACACCAATCTGGGCCGTGCGCCGTTGGCGGCGGAAGCCATCACAGCGATGACCGACGCCGCGCGCGGCGCCAGCAATCTGGAATTCGATCTCGCCACCGGGCAGCGCGGCGACCGCGATAGTCATGTCGAGGATTTGATCTGCGCCCTGACCGGGGCCGAAGCGGCGACCGTGGTCAACAATAACGCCGCCGCGGTCATGCTGGTCCTCAACACCCTGGCCCAACGCAGGGAAGTGCCGGTGTCGCGCGGCGAGTTGATTGAGATCGGCGGCGCGTTTCGCATCCCCGATATCATGTCGCGCTCCGGCTGCAAGCTGGTCGAGGTCGGCACCACCAACCGGACCCATGCGAGGGACTTCGAAACCGCCATTGGACCGCGTACCGCGCTGCTGATGACGGTGCACACGTCGAATTACAGCGTCGAAGGCTTCACCGCCGCCGTGCCGGAAGACGTGATGGCGGGAATAGCCCACGCGCACGATCTGCCGTTTGTGATCGATCTCGGCAGCGGCACGTTGGTCGATCTCGAACGCTATGGCCTGCCCCACGAGCAAACTCCGGGCGAGTCCATCGCCGCTGGCGCCGATTTGGTGACGTTTTCCGGCGACAAGCTGCTCGGCGGGCCGCAGGCGGGCCTGATCGTCGGCCGGGCCGATTTGATTGCCAAGCTGAAAAAGAACCCGCTCAAGCGCGCCATGCGCTGCGACAAGATGACCATCGCCGCCCTGGCCGCGACTTTGCGCCTTTACGACGATCCCGACCGATTGGCCGAACGGCTGCCGACCCTGCGCCTGCTGACCCGCCCGGTCGGCGAATTGCAGGCTCTGGCCGAGCGGCTGATGCCAGTTCTCGCGCAACGGCTT